>JAADFQ010000163.1 GCA_013152835.1 FCB group bacterium | reverse complement strand
ACCGGCTTACTGGCATTAAAATTCAAAATTGCCGATAAATTGGTCTTTTCCAAGCTTAAGGAACGGGTGGGAGGAAGAATACGGTATTTCGTCTCCGGCGGTGCTCCCCTGTCAAAGGATATCGGAGAATTTTTCTCTTCTGCCGATATTCCCATTCTGGAAGGTTATGGGCTGACGGAAACCAGTCCTGTCATTACCGTCAATCGCATTGAACTTTATAAATTTGGTACGGTCGGTCCTCCCATTGAAGGCGTTGAAGTAAAAATAGCCGAAGATGGTGAAATCCTTTGCCGAGGTGATAATGTAATGAAAGGCTATTACAATAATCCGGAAGCAACGAAGGAAGTATTGGACGAAGATGGTTGGTTCCATACTGGCGATGTGGGTGAATTTGATGAGGATGGATACCTGAGAATCACGGATCGAAAGAAAAACCTTATTGTAACCTCCGGTGGTAAAAATATTGCACCAGCTCCCTTGGAAAATGCTTTAACAAAGTCCAAGTATATTGAACAATGTCTGGTTATAGGTGATCGTAGAAAATTCATTTCTGCTTTAGTTGTTCCCTCTTTCGAGGCACTGTATGATTGGGCAAAAGCAAATAATGTGGCGATTGACGATCATAGCGAACTGGTTCAGAATGAAAAAGTGATCGCCCTGTATAATGGGGTCGTTGAAGAAAGTATGGCTGAATTTGCTAAATACGAGAAAGTTAAGAAAATCACGATTCTGCCAAATCCCTGGACAATTGAAGATGGTGAATTGACACCCAAATTATCCGTAAAGCGTAAAGTTGTTGAGTCAAAATACAAGGCAGAAATCGATGCCATATATGGTGAATAAACGATAGAATGATACCGAAGTCCGTTCACCAAATCTCTGTTCTGGGGTTTGGTTCCTGGGGAGCCACGATTGCATGTCTCCTGAACCGTTCCGGATATCAGGTCATTGCCTGGCATAAATTCCCCGAGGAAATCAAGGAGATAACCCATTCCGGTCATCATAACCTGATTCCTCAGTTGGCCATACCAAGAGATATTACTCTCACCAACGACATGTCCATGACGCTAGCCAAACCAGACCTGATCGTAGTGGCAGTTCCTTCCCATATCGTGAGACTTTTATTTGGTGAAATCAAATCAAATATCGCACCAAATGTCCTAATTGTGAATCTGGCGAAGGGCATTGAAAACGATTCACTGCTTACGATGAGCCAAGTAATCCACGAGGTAGGAGCGATTGAATCGGATCGAATTGTTACCCTTTACGGTCCCAGTCATGCCGAGGAAGTCGCTTTGGCGTTGCCTACGACTATTGTAGCGTCTTCAATAAACACAAATGCATCCCGGCTGGTTCAATCAACTTTTTCATCGGAAACACTACGCGTTTACACAAATTCGGATATACTGGGTGCGGAAATTGGCGGATCATTGAAAAACGTTATTGCTATCGCTGCCGGGATCTGTGACGGAATCGGATTTGGGGATAATACAAAGGCCGCATTGCTTACCCGCGGTATTACCGAAATAACCCGTTTAGGAGTAAGAATGGGTGCCTCCATGGAAACGTTCTACGGTCTCAGCGGTATTGGTGATTTAATCGCAACTTGCCTCAGCCAACACAGTAGGAATCGATTCGTTGGTGAAGAAATAGGCCGTGGACGAAAATTAGATGAAATTCTGGCCGGTATGAAGATGGTTGCAGAAGGCGTGAAATCAACAAAATCAGCCTGGCAACTCGGTCAGAAATTTGCAGTAGAAATGCCGATCACCGATGCGATCTACCATGTATTGTTCGAGGATAAGAATCCCAGAGATGCCGTTCGGGAATTAATGACCCGCGATCTGACCGAAGAAAAACCTTACTAATCGAACTTTTTTCACGCCTCTCGTTCGCTTTAAATTTAACACTGCCCTTGTAGTTCAATGGATAGAACAAGTCCCTCCTAAGGATTAGATGTAGGTTCGATTCCTACCAAGGGTACTCAGAAGGAGAAAAACATGCTAAAACCTAAAAAGAAACTCAGGCGTAAAGAAATCAAGAAGGATCCATTACTGGAGACTATTTATGAGGCTCAGCAGTGGCTGAAGGACCGACGAAAACTATTATCGCAGGTCGGAACCGGATTGGTTATCCTGATTATCGCACTGGTTTTTCTTACCAGTCAACGTTCTCAGACACACGAAACCACCGCGACACAATTGGGACAAGCCCTGGTGGCCCTGCAAAATAATGACTCCGAGAATGCAAAGTATATTTTACAATTGCTCGTTGATGAACATGGCAATACGCAGGACGGAATCAGGGCCCAATATTTACTTGGAAAACTGCATTATGACGAGGGCGACTTCGATGCGGCCTTACCGTATATTGAAGCATTTCTAAAGTCCGGGGATAATGAGATTATGCTGACTAATGCAGCGATCCTTTCAGCGGATATTTACCTTTCACAGGACAATTTGACCAAGGCGGAAGAAGCCATAAAAAGAATCAGCAAAGTTGCTGAAATGTCTTCCGATCGGTATCGCCTTACATTGGAACTGGCTCGCATTTATGCATCGACGGATGATGAAAAATCGAAAGTAAAATCGCTACTGGATCCACTGATTGAGGATCAAAAAACGCCGGTGGCGATAAAAAGACAGGCTGAGGAATTGATTGGTAGAGCCATGTCATAGTTTCTCGAGGGTTATTCATTTGGAATAACCTCGTAACATGGATAAATTTAGTGCTGAAAAGTGGGTATAAACGCCCACTTTTCCGTTTAGGAACGATGAAGGAATTGGACACCATATTAAACGAAATACTGGATCCCGAGCTTGTTTTGCTGGACAGCAGACTGGACCGCACTACGGGAAGTTGGGTCGTTGTTGTGGATAGTGAATCGGGAGTAACGCTCGATCAAACATCGCGGTTGGCCAAGAAATTGGTAAAACACGCCGAAGTTGAGCAACAATTCCCGGATGGATTGCAGGTCGAAATCAGTTCACCGGGCATCGATTATCCACTGACCCAATTATTTCAGTTTAAAAAAAATATCGGGCGAAAACTTAAAATGGATCTGGCTCCCAAATGGGCTTCGGTACCGGAAAAGGTCCGTTTGAACGATGTACAAGGTAATGTGCTCCACGTTTCGAGACAAAAAAAGGAATTTTATATTCCTTTAGAAGATGTTAAAAAAGCCTATGTCTTGGTTTCATTCCATTAACAGAAATTAGATGCTGGAGGAATTTTGATTAACAGAGAATTAATCGAAGTTTTTTCTGAACTTGCCAGAGAAAAGAATGTAGAACGTTCAGAATTAGGCACCATACTGGAGCAGCTTTTCCTGTATATCATTGAAAAACAGAATGGCACATCGGAAAATTGTAGTGTGATCGTCAATATTGATAAGGGCGAAATTGAGATCTACGCCGAAAAAGAAATTGTCGATTCGGTTACCGATCCCTCTATAGAAATCTCGTTGCGAGAAGTCTTGGAAAAAGATCCTGATTTGAGTGATCTGGAAATTGGTGATACGTATGTTGAGGTTGTGGATCCAACTATCTTCGGTCGTCGAATGATTGCTCATGCCAAACAGTTTTTTGCTCAGAGAATCCGTGATGTGGAACGGAAATATATTTATGAAGATTATGCTACTCGCGTAGGTGAAATTATAATCGGCGTAGTACACCAGGTCCAGCGAGATAATGTGTTCATTAATATTGAACATGCCGAATTGCGAATGCCGAAAAAGGAACAGATCGCCAATGAGAAATACCGGCGAGGTGATACTATTCGTGCAGTCGTGAAATCCGTGGAAGTCACCAGCAAAGGGCCGGATATCATGGTTTCCCGCAGCGATAACCATTTCCTGCAAAAATTATTTGAAATGGAAGTACCGGAAATCGAAGACGGAATTATCGAAATACGGGCAATAGCCCGACATCCGGGCGAACGAGCCAAAATAATTGTTCATTCACAGGATCGCCGGGTGGATGCCGTAGGTGCCTGTGTGGGTATGCGAGGTAGTCGAATTCAGGCAATTGTGCGGGAACTGAATAACGAGAAGATTGATATTGTCAATTTCAGTGAACAGTCGGAAATCCTGATTACCCGTGCCCTGTCACCGGCGAAACCGATCAAATTGTTCATTGATGACGACCGGAAGTATTGTGTTGCCGTATTCCATAATGATGAATTGGATTCGGCCATTGGAAAGGGGGGGATGAATATCAACCTGGCCTCCCGCGTTACCGGATACCGCATTGATGCGTACGGTGAAAAAGAATATGAAAAGCAACAGCGCGACCAATCCACTTCCTTAAAAGATGTTCCCGGTTTTCCTGCTACGGCAATTAATGGATTGCAAGACGTAGGTATTCGGACGGTCGCTGATGTGACATCGGCGGATGAAGACGAACTTCTGGCTGCCAAAGGAGTCGGGGAAAGCACATTGGATAAAATCTATACCGCCATTCAAAATTTTATTGAATCTTCCGAGCAGGATGAGGATCCCCCGGAACCAGTTAACCTATTGGAATCAACGGAAGAAAGTGACTAAATACATCTATGGGTAGCCGACCAATCCGCATTTTTCAAATTGCTAAGGAATTAAATATTTCCCATACGGAAATATTATCCTTTTTAAAGTCGGAAGGTATCGACATTGCCAGTCACATGTCCCCGGTTGACGAAGTAATTCATCAACGTATCCTGACCGAATTTTCCAAAGACAAAGAGACCGTCGATCGGATGCGGAAGGAACAGGTCCGGAGAGAAATCCATGATTCACGGGTTCGTCAGGAACAAAAATCCAAAACGACCTTCAAATTACTCTCTCTCGAAGAGCAGCGTTCCATTGAGAAGAGAGAAGCCGAGGAAAAAAGGAAACGGGAAGAAGAAGAGCGACAGCGGAAGTTAATTGAATCGCAGCAAGCGGAAGAGGAACGGAAAAAAGCAAAAGCGCTGGCTGAAGAAAAAAAGAAACGTGCCGAACTGGAAGCTGCCGAGGAAAAGAAAAAAAGAGAGGAAGCGGAACGAAAGAAAAAAGAAGAAGAAAAATCCGCCAAAATTTCCTCTAAGAAACGAAAGCTCCGAAAAATTGATTTATCGGAAATTCAACCGGGTAGCGGAACCAGCGCCAGACCGTCCAGATCAAAAGGACGAGCTGAGAAAGATTCGAAATCTCAGAAGTCGGTTCAGGAACGAGTGCGTCAGACACTTTCGAGACTTGAGAAAAAGCCGAAGAAAAAATCATATCGTAAATCACATACGGATAGATCAGCTGAAACTGTATCGACAGAAGGATTTCCTGTAATTGAGATTCCCGAATTTGCCAGTGTTGATGAGTTGGCCAAACTATTCTCGGTTAGTCCCAGCGATGTTATTCAAAAATGTTTCAATCTTGGAATTTTGGCTACAATTAATCAACGCCTGGAATGGGATACGATTGAACTCCTGGCGATGGATTATGAATACCAGGCAGCCAAACAAACCGATGTTGGTGAAGAAATATTTTCACTGGCCGAGTCGGAAGAAGATATTGAAAAAGCGAAATTCAGAGCTCCAGTTGTGACGGTCATGGGCCATGTGGATCATGGGAAGACTTCTCTGCTGGATTATATCCGAAGCGCCAACGTAGTGGCCGGTGAATCCGGTGGTATTACCCAGCATATCGGCGCTTACCGTGTCAATCTGGATAATGGTCAATCGATTACCTTCCTGGATACGCCGGGACATGAGGCATTCACCGCAATGCGTGCCCGGGGCGCCCAGATTACCGATATTGTTGTCCTTGTCGTTGCGGCGGATGATAGCGTAATGCCTCAAACGATTGAAGCGATTAACCATGCAAAAGCGGCAGGTTCGCCAATTATTGTGGCGATCAATAAAATCGACAAACCAGGCGCCGACATCGACAAAGTCAAACGAGAACTATCCGATCATGGAGTGCTGGTGGAAGATTGGGGTGGCAAAGTTCAGTCGGTTCCCGTATCGGCAAAAACCGGTGAGGGTATTGACGATCTTTTGAATTCCATTCTTGCGGAGGCCGAGGTGATGGAACTCAAGGCGAACTATGATACTTTAGCCAGGGGAACCGTTGTTGATTCCAGATTGGATAAAGGTCACGGTCCCATGGCTACGGTGCTGATTCAAAAAGGGACGCTCCATGTTGGGGATCCTTTCATGTGCAGCGACTATTCCGGAAAAGTTCGGGCAATTATGAATGAGCGCAGTCAACGGATTCAAAAGGCCGAACCTTCCGATGCTGTTCAAATTCTAGGTTTCGGACAGGTACCGCAGGCAGCGGATATTTTTGCCGTTGTTGAGAATGAACGTGAATTAAAACGTATTTCCGGTGAACGACAGCGAATATCGCGTGAAATTGCCCAAAAGAAAATTTTGGCCCATTCACTAGATGCTATGTCGGCACAGATAAAAAAAGGAACGATTAAACAATTACCGCTTATTATTAAAGGCGATGTGGATGGATCGGTAGAGGCAGTATCCGAATCACTCCAGAAACTGAATACTGAGGAAGTCGGCGTTAATATTATCCATAAATCCGTAGGCATGATTTCCGAAGGTGACGTCCTGTTGGCGGAGGCCTCAAAGGCCGTAATTATCGGGTTTAATGTTCAAGTCGGTGCCAACGCCAAATTACAGGCCAAACAGGCAGGCGTTGAAATCCGAAACTATAAAATTATTTACAATGCACTGGAAGATATCAAACTAGCTTTGGAAGGATTGTTGGAACCGGAAGAAGTCGAAGAAATTCATGGACGTGCTCTGGTTCAGGCGCAATTCAAAATTCCTAAAATTGGTTTTATCGCCGGCGCCAAAGTTGTGGAAGGTCATATAACCAGGAATTTAATTGCCCGGCTTATTCGCGATAACGAAGTTCTGATTGACCATACGACGATTTCGTCACTAAAACGGTTTAAAGATGATGTACGGGAAGTTAAAGAAGGTCTGGAATGCGGTATCGGTCTGGAAGGTGTAAATAAATATAGCGAAGGCGATGAGATCGTAGCCTACGAAATAAAGAAAATTAAACGGACCCTTGCACAAAGTTGAGTACGGAAAAGCCTTATCGCCGAACCGATCGGGTTGGCGCACAAGTCCAGGAAATCCTGGCAGAAATTGTCTATCGACATATCGATTTAAGCCACTTGGGATTTATTACCTTTTCACATGTTGATATTACTCCTGATTTGAAAATTGCCCATGTATTTTTCAGCGTATTACAACCGGCAAAGAGTTTCGATGCCATCGAAAATGAATTGAATGGACTGTCCAAAGTATTTCGGAAATATCTGGCGCCGGAATTACATGTAAAATCCATTCCTGAATTAATTTTTAACTATGATGACAGTTACGATCGCCAAGAACACTTAAATAAGATAATTCGAAAAATCCATCAACAGGATAATGATTCTGAATCTGTATAAACCGCGGGGCTGGACATCGTTCGATGTAGTGAAAAAAGTACGGAATGTGACCGGGGAGAAAAAAGTTGGCCATGGTGGGACACTGGATCCGTTTGCGGAAGGATTGTTAATTATTGGCACCGGGAAAGACACCAAAGCATTGACCCATATTTCCGGAGAAATAAAAAGTTATCGTGGGGAATTGCTTTTAGGCGTGGAAACGAATACCCTGGACCCTGAAGGACAAATAGTCAGAGAAGCCGGTGTACCCGAATTGGATAGGCATACAATTCAGGAAAAAATGGATACATTTCTGGGGGAAAGTCAGCAAACGCCTCCGATGTTTTCCGCTAAAAAAGTTAACGGAACCCGTCTATATAAATTGGCCCGTAACCACCAAATCGTTGAACGCAAACCGGTGACAATTAATCTTACCCGGTTTATTTGCGAAGAGTATAACGCTCCGGTTATCCGGTTTTCCGTTACCTGTTCCAAAGGAACGTATATCCGTGTGCTGGGGTTGGATTTAGCCCGGGCGCTGGGGACCACCGGACATCTTACTCAGCTCATTCGAACCCGAATCGGAACAATCATATTAGAGAATGCAATCTCTATCGAACAATTTACAGCCCAATGGAAGTCTTCCGCTCAATAGATCTAATTCAACCAACAGAATCCAGTGTTTTGACCATGGGCTCTTTCGATGGATTGCATCGGGGACACCAGCAAATAATCAGGCAGGCTGTGACTCAAGGTAAAGTGCTGGATATCCCGTCGGTTGTGCTCACGTTTGATCCACACCCGCGTCACATTCTCGATAAATCATCGCCAAAACTTCCGCTGATTATCAGTATTGACAAAAAATTAAAATTATTGGAAGATCTGGGTGTGGATATTGTTCTGGTAATTCCCTTTACCGATGATTTTTCTTTATGGTCACCCGACCGCTTTCTGAAGGAACTCATTGTTGAAAATTTTAATCCCAATCATATCATTATCGGCTATGATCACCATTTCGGATTGAATCGGGAAGGAAGTCCGGATTATTTGACAGCATTTTGCCGGGAAGCCGGTATTAAACTGGATATTGTTGCACCCGTTTCTGACCAGGGCATTCACATTTCCAGCAGCCATATTCGAACTTTACTCCAGGACGGATTCGTGCGCCGGGCATCGTTTGAGCTAGGGTGGATCTACGGATTTCAGGCCCGGGTTGTGCATGGAGCCGGTCGGGGACGGACATTGAATTTCCCAACGGCAAACTTTGTTCCCTTGGAAAAGAATCAACTTCTACCCAAGTCGGGGACCTATCTTACCCGTGGAAGAGTTCATGGACATCTATTGTATGGAATGTGTAACTTGGGCGTTCGCCCGACCTTTAATGAGGGTGAATATGTTATGGAAGTTCATTTTTTTGATAATGACATCGACGGTTTATACGATCAAACAATCATGATTGAATTTTTAGAACGTATCCGTGCTGAAAGAAAGTTTCCATCAAAAGAAGCCTTAATCGAACAATTAAATATGGACAGGGAAAACTGTCTGAAATTATTAGAAAAGTACAGGAGGTAGAATGCCGCTGAGTGTAGAGAAAAAAGCGGAAATTATTCGTCAGTTCGGAGCCAATGAAAAAGACTCCGGATCCGCAGAAGTGCAAATCGCTTTGCTAACACAACGTATTCGGGATTTAACCGGTCATGTAGGTATCCATAAAAAGGATAATCATTCCCGTCATGGCCTGGTCAAACTGGTATCACAACGTAAAAAACTGATGAAATATTTACGGCGGACCAGTCCCGACGCCTACGTAAAATTAATAAAAGAACTAAAGATTAGAGGTTAATACATATCGCATGATTGAAGTATCAAGGGAAATTGGCGGCCGTAAGCTGACCATCCAAACAGGAAAAGTCGCCAGACAGGCTGCCGGATCGGTGATTGTCAGTTATGGTGAATCAACGATTATTACTGCCGTGAATGCAGCCAAGGAAATACGCGAAGATATTGACTTCTTCCCGTTACAGGTAGAATATCGCGAACGACATTACGCCGGCGGTAAAATCCCCGGCGGATTTTTTAAACGTGAGGCCCGACCGTCTGAGAAAGAAGTGCTCACCAGCCGGGTTACCGATCGTCCCATTCGTCCTTTATTTCCTAAAGGATTCCGATATGAAACACAGGTGGTGATTACTGCGCTAACTTCTGATGGCGAAAATCCCACCGATATTTTGGCGGGAATCGGTGCTTCGACAGCCCTGATGATCTCGGATATTCCCTGGAATGGTCCGATAGCCACGGTGCGTGTCGGTTTGCTGCAGGATGAATTTGTGATTAACCCGACAAGAGAACAGATGGTGAAATCATCCCTGGATCTTACTGTATCCGGGAATGAACAGACTGTTGTCATGGTGGAAGGAGAAGCCGAAGAAGTACCAGAATCAACCGTGGTGGAGGCTCTGAAATTTGCCCATGAAACGATTCGGGAAATTATTGAGCTTCAAAAAGAACTCATTGCTCAGGTTCCCGTTGAGAAACGTCCCGTGCCCGAAGAAAAGTCCGATCCTGATTTGGAAGCTAAAGTATTGGAAAGATTGGGCACAAATGTTCAGGACCTGATTAAGATAACAGATAAAAAAGAACGTGAATCGGCCACCAGGGATTTTCGGGACACAATCCTGACTGAATTCGAAGAATTATTTCCGGAGCAGAGGTCACAAGTAAAAGAAATATTTGAAACCGAATTGAAGAAAGCGTTTCGCGAACGCATTTTAAGCGACGGTATTCGTAGCGATGGTCGTAAAACGGATGAAATTCGTCCGATTACTATCGACACCGGTTTTCTTCCCCGAACGCACGGATCAGTCTTGTTCACCCGGGGCGAGACTCAGGCGCTGGTTGTGCTGACTCTGGGAACAAAATCAGACGAACAGATCATTGACAGCATGGATGAGGATTACAAGAAACATTACATGCTGCATTATAATTTTCCGCCCTATTGTGTAGGCGAAGTAGGACGAATCGGGTTTACCAGTCGTCGGGAAATCGGACATGGAAATCTTGCCGAACGCTCCTTGAAACCGATCATGCCATCCTATGAAGAATTCCCCTATACAATTCGGATTGTGTCCGAAATCATGGAAAGTAACGGCAGTTCGTCGATGGCCTCGGTTTGCGGTGGTTCCCTGGCATTATTGGATGCCGGTGTCCCGGCCCGTGAGCACGTTGCCGGAATTGCCATGGGCCTGATATTAGATGGCGAACGTCACGCTGTCCTGAGTGACATCATGGGTGCCGAAGATCATCTGGGGGATATGGATTTCAAAGTTACCGGGACCAAGTCTGGTATAACCGCGATCCAACTTGACCTGAAAATCGAAGGCCTTTCCTTCGAATTATTGACGGAAGCTCTGGAACAAGCACGTCAGGGACGTGAATATATTCTGGGGCTGATGAATGAAGCACTGCCAGAACCAAAAGAAATGTCCCCTCATGCTCCCCGAATCATGACGATCCAGATCAATCCGGAAAAAATCGGCGGGTTGATTGGACCGGGTGGAAAAAATATTAAGAAAATTATTGCCGATACGGAGTGCTCAATCGATGTGGATGATACGGGTACGGTTGTCGTCGCGAATCCGGATGCGCGGAAGTGCCAGGATGCCGTGGATTTAATTCAATCCATAACCATGGATCCTGAAGTTGGTGATGAATTTGATGGCACCGTCACCCGCCTCATGACCTTTGGAGCTTTTGTTGAATTTGCTCCCGGCCGTGAAGGACTGGTCCATATTTCCGAATTGGACTGGAATCGGACCGAACGCGTGGAAGACGTGGTGAAGGTTGGCGATAAACTCAAGGTCCGGTTGATCCGAATTGATGATCAGGGCCGTTTTGATTTCAGCCACAAAGTTTTACTTCCCAAACCGGAAGGCTATGTTGAGCCCCAGCGTAATCCTGACCGTAGTCATGGCGGTGGTTCTCAACATCGCCGGGGGAATTATGGAGGACATTCCGGGAACCGTAGAAGACGTTTTTAATCCCAAGAGATAAGAGGGGTTGATTATGATAGTTGGTGTACCAAAAGAAATTAAGACAAATGAATCACGGGTTGCATTGACACCTCATGGCGCTTCCGATTTGATTCGATCAAATCATACCGTACTTGTAGAAAAAAATGCCGGTGTATTAAGCGGTTATGCGGATAAGGAATATCTTGATAATGGCTGCACAATCTGTGCAACGGCTCAGGAGGTATTTGATCAATCCGAATTAATTGTCAAGGTTAAAGAACCACAACCGACGGAAGTAGCTATGATTCGATCGGATCATACCGTATTTACGTATTTCCATTTTGCCGCTTCCGAGGACCTGACTCAATCCTTCTTGAGTACCGGTGCCTCGGCGATAGCCTATGAAACCATCACTTCGGATAATGGCTCCCTGCCTTTGCTGGTTCCCATGTCGGAGGTTGCGGGAAGAATGGCTGTTCAGGAAGGGGCGAAATATCTGGAAAAAACGCTGGGCGGACGGGGAATCCTTCTCGGAGGGGTACCTGGTGTGGAACCGGCGACAGTCACAATTATCGGTGGCGGAATTGTGGGCACCAATGCGGCATATATCGCATCCGGTTTAGGGGCTAATGTCTATATTCTGGATAATAATCTATCCCGACTTCGTTATCTGGATGAAATAATGCCTAAAAATGTGAACACAATTTTTAGTAATCATCATAATATCTCTCAACTGCTGACAAAAACCGATCTGCTGGTTGGAGCCGTGTTAATCCCCGGTGCCCGGGCGCCCCATCTGGTTACTCGCTCCATGTTAAAACTTATGCCCCCGGGAGCGGTTATTGTTGATGTAGCTGTTGATCAGGGAGGATGCGTGGAAACCTGTAAACCCACTACCCATGAAAATCCAACCTTTGACGTTGACGGGATTATTCACTATTGTGTGGCCAATATGCCGGGAGCGGTTCCCTTTACATCAACCATTGCATTAACAAACGCTACATCACCATATTTAACTAAACTGGCAAATCTGGGTGTGAAAGAGGCGCTGAACAGTGATCGACATTTATTGAATGGTTTGAACACTTATCGTGGAAAAATTACCCATCGCGGTGTTGCGGAAGCTTTTGGTTTGGACTACGTGGAGCCAGCCTCAGTTTTAGCGTAAAAACATTAGTTTCCTATTGCCCGTTAACGTTATCATCATTAATATAAAGTGTTAGTTTAAGTAACACTATTAAATGAGTGACAAAAAACCGGGTATCAAAAAACTTTATTATTCGATCGGTGAGGTCAGCGAACTAACCGGTATCAAACCGTATGTACTGCGGTTTTGGGAATCGGAGTTCCGCCAATTGAATCCGCCAAAGAATCGGGCGGGAAATCGCACCTATCGGCAGAAGGATATTGATTTGATCCTATCGATCAAATCGTTGCTTTATGACCGCAAATTTACGATTAAAGGGGCGCAGGACGAATTAGGACATTCCGGCGGTACTATAGCAGAAATACAAAAACGAGAATTGTCACCGGGTGTAACCAGTGTACTGGCTTCAATTAGGAAAGAATTATATTCAATTCTGGAAATATTAAAAGATTAACATCGGAGCGTGGCGCAGCCCGGTAGCGCACTGCAATGGGGTTGCAGGGGTCGCGAGTTCAAATCTCGCCGCTCCGACAGAAAAGGCCGGACGTGAGTTCGGCCTTACATTTTATCGAATGATAATGCTGAATCGCACGAAATTAACGATAATTGCAATCTGCGGATTATTTCTGCTGTCTTCCTGTTCTTCAAACACAGGGCCGACAGTTTTTCATCTTACCTGGATACCAATCGATTCGTTAAACCAATCTTTACCGGCGAATATTCGTGTTTATTTCGGCGAAGATACCAATATTCCGGTACGAGCATGGATGGTAAAGGTCATTCCCGATCCAGTGACGGATATTGATGTTATTATTGCTCCCGACAACGATAACCGTCAGACTCCGGAAGAGATCTATCAATGGAGTATGGCCGATGTAGTAATCAACGGCGGTTATTTTTTAATGGATAAGAACCCTACTGAACATGTTGGCTTGGTATTGTCCGACGGAGCCATTCTGGAACATGCACTGCGATCCGTACTACGCAACAATGAACGCTATTATATAACCCGGGGGGCGCTGGGATTTGATTCCACCGGAAAAATGGATGTTGCCTGGGTTTCAGAAAAAGATGGAGTTTTATACCAATGGGATCAACCTTTGGAAAATAGTGAAGATAAGCCGGCTTTATTACCGGATTATACCCAGGCACATCAATGGAATGTGAGTAATGCACTCCAAGCCGGACCCGTGCTGATCTCCGACGGACAGATTGATATTCCCGTGGATGAAGAAGTCTTTTTTAAAACCAGCATTCCGAAAGTTCATCCCCGAACAGCTGCCGGTTATCGTTCGGATGGAACACAAATCTATATGGTTGTGGATGGACGGCAATCGGTTTCACGGGGAGTATGGTTGGAAGAACTGGCTGGCTTGTTCATGGATGAGGGATGCGTAGAAGCAATAAATCTGGACGGTGGCGGGTCCAGCGCACTTGTCGTTAACGGAATATTATTAAATCGCCCTGCCGGGAGCCAGACCCAGCGTGAAGTAATGACGGCTATTATCATCCGTAATGATCATGAGTGATCAAACAGCAGTACTCATACCTGTTTTTAACAATATTGATTATTTACCTGAACTTATGGAACGAATCCCCGAATCAGTTAAAGAGCAGGTTGTATTTATTAATGATGGGAGTAGTGATGGGACTGGGGAATGGATCGAAAAACATCACGTGAAAACCATCCATTTCTCCGTTAACAGAGGTAAAGGAGCCGCATTAAAAGCTGGTATACAGGAAGCTGAAAACCTGGGTTATAACTTTGTTATACACCTGGACAGCGACCTGCAACATCCCCCGGAGATGATACCGGAATTTCAACCCCAACACAATGAACTGGTTTATGGATATCGTACCGATCGCAGAAATATGCCAATCCATCGCCGGGTTTCCAATTTTCTTACAAGTTTATTCATTACCGTTCGATCCGGTGTCATCGTGCGGGATTCTCAATGCGGATATCGCGGGTTTTCAATCAACGACTACCGAAAATTTCATATCTGTGAAAATCGGTTTCATTTTGAAAGTGAGCTCATGCTTAAAATGGCTTTGTATGGAATCAGACTTCGGCATGTTATTATTCCCACAATCTATGTGAAAGAATCTTCTGCAATCCACAATGTCAGGGATACCCTGCAGTTTGTTTGGTTATGGTTCAGGAGTTATCTTTGGACATGAAGTGGATACGACGATTGTATGACTGGGTGTTGCATTGGGCCGACTCACCGTATGGTCCGGTGGCTTTATTCATTCTGGCCTTTGCTGAAGCTTCTTTTTTTCCGATTCCACCGGATATACTATTAATCGCTCTCGCGTTGGGCTCGCGACGGCGGGCACTATGGTTTGCGATGTTGACATCCATTGCCTCCGTGTCCGGTGCAATTTTGGGATACGGATTGGGCTATTTCGTATGGTGGGACCAGCCAGGTGTATATTCTTCATTAGCGAACTGGTTTTTTCGTGTTATTCCCGGTTTTTCCCCTACCGGATTTGTGACTATTCAATCCCTGTACGATCAATGGAATTTCTGGATTATCTTCACGGCTGGATTTACACCGATTCCGTATAAAGTGTTCACGATTACTGCGGGAGCCTTTAATATCAATTTCTTCCTATTTCTTATGGCCTCGGTGATTTCCCGGTCGGCACGTTTCTTTTTGGTCGGTGGATTAATCTGGAAATTTGGCGAACCTATCCGATCGTTTATTGATCGATATTTTAATAAATTAGCGATTTTATTTACAATCCTCCTGATTGGCGGATTTGTGATTATTAAACTACTCATTTAGTTGGTTTATCGAAGGGATTCGGTTAATTTTTCGTGCTTTTTTATTTAGTTAAACATTGAATTCGGGGTGTGGCGCAGCCCGGTTAGCGCGCTACGTTCGGGACGTAGAGGCCGAGAGTTCAAATCTCTCCACCCCGACATGTATTATGTGTATATATTATATAGCCGGAAGACCAATCGATATTATACCGGAAGTTCCGGAGACCCGGAGAGGCGACTTGAGGAGCACAATCATGGGCGAACAAAGTCCACAAAAGGTGGGATTCCCTGGACTCTGGTTTATCAGATAGAATGTAGCGACCGGAAAGCAGCTGTGGCATTAGAACGCAAGATTAAACGGATGAAAAGTCGCTCTTATATTGAATGGCTTATTACTCAGGGTTAGCGCGTCCCGATAGCTATCGGGAAGGCCGAGAGTTCAAATCTCTCCACCCCGACATGTATTATGTGTATATATTGTATAGCCGGAAGACCAATCGATATTATACCGGAAGTTCCGGAGACCCGGAGAGGCGACTTGAGGAGCACAATCGTGGACCCTTGCATTTGTTTTGGGGTGATATAATCATCCTTTTATTCAGACTGACCATACATATTCCATTATAACACAAGCTTCAGGATAACGAATCAAGCATTTCCACAAAAAGATTTTCACTGGTAATACCACCTAAAAGAACGCTAAATTTGTTAAAGGATAAGAATAATCGAAACGATTCGATAATAAATATTGGATACTAAATGGGTATTACGATTAAAGATATCGCAAAAATTGCGGGCGTTTCCATCTCAACCGTCTCACTGGTAATTTCCGGAAAAGGATATGTCAGCCAGGCTACCAGACGAAAGATTCAGAAGGTTATTAATGATTATAATTATCGACCACTGAGATCAGCCCAACAATTAGCGTCGAATCAAACCGGAAATATCGGATTTATTACCTCGGATGTTCACTTGTCCAGGTCAGAAGCATTTTATTCGCGTATACTACTCGGTGTAGAGCTTGAAGCTCGGAATTATGACTATAATGTACTGTTATCCACAGTGGGAGAAGGGACCAATATCCCCAAGAATATTCCGCGCTTTTTAAAGGGCCGGGATGTTGATGGTATTATCATTGCCGGCAGTATTCCTGAAGATCTTTTATGGTACATTCATGATATTGCAATTCCGGTAGTGTTAATTGATTATCGCCTGCCGGATCTGCAACATGATGTTGTAATGATGGATAACCGGCATGGTATTCAACAAATTGTTCAACATTTGACCAGTCAAGGGCTGGAACGGATCGGATTCATTGCCGGGTCAAAAAACCATCCTTCGATAAAAGAACGATTTGAAGGTTATCAAATCACAATGGAGCAATTCGGATTAGGGAATTTTGCCCGGGCAGAAAAAAATCATTTCCTGGTAATGCAAGAAACATCCAGTGATATCGGAACCGAAGGAATTGCTTCGATATTAAAAAATGAACCGGCGTTGCAGGCCGTCATTTGTGCAAATGATACAACTGCCATGGGATGTCTAAAAGAATTGCAAAAAAGAAACTTCCGGATTCCACAAGATATTGCCGTAGTTGGTTTTGATGATAATTATTATGCTGCCATTTCGCAACCTACACTGTCTTCCGTTCATGTACCAAAAATCGAGATGGGTGTTGAAGGTGCAAAATTATTGATGGACCGGATTACTAACCCCAATAAAATATATCAGACGAGAACCGTACCCGTGGAAGTTGTCGTACGCGAGTCCAGCCGTGTGACTACCTGATAAGTTAGCATTTACGATACAGTTAAGCCCTTTTGTAATAATATAAAATTCCATTGACATTTATCTTTCATATGAATAATATCAAACCGTTTCGATAGATATTATGAGAATACTTTGGTTAAAATAATTCATGTTTCAGAAAATTAGAAATCATCAAGACACAAAAGTAGCCGTTTCAGCTTCGTGAAGAACGCTGTAATCAAACGCTATCCGGGGAATCCGATTTTAACGAAAAACGATGTACCATATCCTGTAGAAACCGTACACAATGCAGGGATGGTAAAATATAACGATTCATATATAATGCTTTTCAGATCACACAAGAAGAATGGGCGATCGATTATAGGAATTGCAGACAGTAGAGACGGATTTCATTTTTCCGTTAGACCAAGACCCTTTATGCTTCCGGACAAATCCTGGGAATACGCTGACTACGAAGAATACGGCGTTGAAGACCCAAGAATAAGTGAATTGGACGGGACGTTCTATATCACATTCAGCGCTTATTCACGATATGGCGTACGAATAGGGTTAGCCAAAACAACTGATTTCGTGAATGTTGAGCGTATTACGATGATCACTGAGGCAGATTATCGGAATTGCGTTTTATTTCCGAAAAAGATCAATAATCAATATGTTCGCCTGGATCGTCCTCATTCCCAAATTATGCCCTGGTCAATATGGATATCCTATTCACCGGATCTCATTCATTGGGGCAATTCAAAGTTAGTGTTCAAACCAGAAACATATCATTGGGATGAGATGAAAATCGGGCCCGGCGCAACACCTATTTGTACAGACCAGGGATGGCTGAATATTTATCATGGTGTTTTTCCGACCATGAATGGTGCCGTGTATCGTTTGGGTGTGGCGCTTCACCAATTAAATGATCCGTCAAAACTGATTGGTATTGCGGATGACTGGATACTTCAACCGGAGGATTCGTGGGAAATAACCGGGTATGTTCACAATATAGTTTTTACGTGCGGAGCAATACCGGAAAACGACGGGACAGTAAAAATATATTGGGGAGGAGCAGATTCCGTGATGTGCGTTGGTACTGCTCAAATACAGGATCTGATTGAATTGTGTCTAAACGGAAAAAGAGAATCATAAAAAGTACAAATATTTGGGAGTACTATCCTCGTTCGCAACATGGGAACCAGGGTGTATTAACAAAATCATCAAACGGATTTGATGATATTTATTAACATAAATTACAGGAGGTGGAAAATTGAAAACCGCTAGAATAATAGTGC
>JAADFQ010000162.1 GCA_013152835.1 FCB group bacterium | reverse complement strand
CAAATAGAAGGAAATCCGCGTAGCCGCATTAAATGGATTGGGATAATTGTCCACTATTAGCACGGATTGAGGAAGTGTCGAAGATGGATCAACGTCCAACGCGGTGACCGTTACCCCCGTCGAATCCAGGGTGAACGGTTCGTTGGGAACCTGAGCATAGTAGGCAGCGAAAGTGTCTACTTCCGGGATACCACCTGAATGGGTCAGGAGATCACTGACGTAGCGTGGCGCCAGCGATTGGTATACCATTTTAACTTCCACGGTATAGGTGATTGACCGATTCAGTCCCGAAATCACATACGTTACCAAATCAATTCCCGTCCCTTCCGTAGCTCCGTCCCGATTGAAATTGGCATCGCTTGCGGCCAGACCTTCAATAGCGGTAGAATCGGCCGCCACCCCGGTTGTCGAATAGCCGCGAGGGGGAATGCGGTTATCTTTCAGATATCCGGCAATCCGTAATAAGGTGTACGTTTTATTTCCGAGGTAATCCTGGGGAATTGCCTGGTAAATCTGGATCTGGTCTTCTGAGGAGATATTATCATGATGCGGCTCATAGGAAGAGTCCAAACCGGTTATTTCAAACGATGTATCCCAATCTCCCGAGGAAAAAACCGTATTCCCCTGTGGATCTTTCACGGTAAACACCAACCAGGCCCGACGGCTGGGATAAGCCGTTGGAAATTTATGTCCGGTTAAATTTTCCACTGTCACGACGGATACCAATTCGTCAGCATCATTCCAGACGCTCTCTACGGAAAGCGCTATGCTATGCTGGTTTAATTGGCGTTGCGTCCGGGCAATAACGCTATCCAGTTCCGTGTCGTTGGCAGCGACGCCTAATTCCGTACGGTACATTTTCAGAATTTTTAGCATATACTGATTACCGCCCACAAATTCATGCTTCCCAAATGGAGTTCGGGGAGAAAGAGAACTGGGACGATTGGAAATCGTAATCGGGGTCGTAATTCGGGGAACATGGCAGGTCTGACATTCGGTTCCTTCCGCAGGAAAATCACTGTTCAGCCATTCCAGATACGGGGTTTGCTCGGGAGCCTCCCCAATAATCGTCGCATTATCATTCACGTATGGCGTAAATAAAGTATGGCAGGTGGCACAAAGTTCCGACTGGGAAATATGAGGAGCATAGACCGGGGTATAGTTGGAGTTTGTAATCATTGGGTTCGTTACGGGGTTGGTGTAAGGTCCGAAAATTTGACGGATATCGGTTATCGTAAAATGCCCGGAAAAACTTTCACCGTCCAGAGGATCGGTAGCCTGAATCTGATGACAAACCGTACAACTGACGCCATCCATGGCCAGGGGATCCGCCAGCATTTCATCAAAGGTGTAGGTCAGAGCGCCATCGTAATAAGCCTCGGTCCGGCCCATAGGTGCGTGGCAGGTTGTACACTTATCTTCAATTACCGTTTGGAGACTGGGATGGGTATCAATTTCGGCTTTGACTTTGGCCTGCCACAAGGGATCCTTGGCAGCATTGGCCATCATAGTCCCCCGCCAGTAGGTAACCATGGAAACATCGTGACCGTTGGCATCCAGAAGAGCGGATGTATTCGGTGACCCCGGCAAGTGGCAGGTGGCGCAATTCCCGGAGCCATAAAACAAATCACTCCCTTCCGTCGGTAATGATTGTCCCTGAAGGGTTTGGTGGAATCCGATAGTGAGAATGAAAGTCAGGAGCAATGAATATGTTTTCATATGATTTACCAAATTATTGTTTTAAGACCGAATAAGATAAATTATTGACACCAGGAAAGTTGTGCAACGTATTTCCGGTTCCCGTTGCAACAGGATGGTTGAATCAGTGAATTGTAACTTATTAATTGTCGATTCAGGGATAAGATGATTTATCCACCGGATAACGTGGCATGAGCATGGGACCATCTTCATCACTGAGCAGTTTGTATATAGCGGGGTCACTAAGAATATCACCGATATCCTTATTTTGGTCATCAACCCGTATTCTTCTGCGAACCAGACGAATTCCGTGACTGTAATCCGCGTACCAGTTCACATGACCGGAATACAGGGGTTGAATGGGCTGGCCGTTCAATTGGTGCCAGCCGTAAATAACCACTTTATTTTGATTCGTTATAATCCGGTTGGAGAGGATGACATCTTTTTTATGACCTGCCACCAGGATTCCCAATGGATAATTGGAGATATCCTGAAATCGCTGGGTATGCACCAATTCGTTGTGTTCGGCAAAAACAGGAATTGTAACCATGGCGGCGCTGGGTGGAATCGGACGGGGTTCCAATTTCAAGTCAGCCTGCTGCCAGAGTGTATCCACCATTTTTCGGGTCATAAGACTCATATCCAAAGAATCGGCCAGTTCCTGGGCCAGGATGGGTGTCATGGGTATCAGGAAATAATCTTCATCGGACCCTAATGCCAGATAATCGCAGGTCGCATAAAACGTGACCGTAACCGGCGAACCATTCAATGCTGCACTCATGGTCACCGGGACTAATTGCCGAAGAAAATCAGGTATGTTACCGGATAAAATTTCAGTCAGGATTCGTGCTTCCCGCTGGCGCAGACTCAGGGGCGTTAATATTGAAACCAACGTGCTTCCGCTTAGTGCATCCGACGAACGAGTGGGTAAAGACAATACATGTTCATCCGGAGGATTGTAGGTATTCTGATCTCCGGTTACCGGATCATCCTGGCAACACAGGAATGAGCCAATCAATACGATCCACAACAGGCGTCTTTGTTTACGCATAATTTCCCCGGAACAAGTTATTGAAACTTAAACCGTCTCCGGCATTGTCCGCGTGGAAAAATTGTTCCGGTGTTTGATTCGGGGACGAATGGAATCCGGCTTTCATAACCTGATTTTTATTTAGCCGGCAGATTCGCTTAAACCCTCAGAAAACAGGTACGGACAGATTTTGGAACTTTATCCGTAGAAAGATGTAGGATCAAGTTCATTATGCGCCGCCGGTCACTAAAAACAGTTTCGCACAGCAATACCATCTTCCGTATCCTGGTCATCGTACTGATGGCCAGTCTGGCATCCACCCATGTTCCGGTAATTTGTGTTCAGAACAACGGCTCGATGAAACTGGAAATCGGCTGCGAAACAATAACCGACGATATCGATTTCAGAGCGGATACCGCTTCCCGGGATCATCCTCAAAATTGCGTTGATTTACCTCTTTGGCCCCACAGTCCCGTTTTCAGTCAGGCGGTCAGGGTAGATCAAAACAGTTCCCGACTTCCCGTGGCTGACGAAGCGTATCTCCCGCCAATCCGATTCATCCCCATCATCACATATAGTCCCCCATCGGAAGAAAACCGGCTTATTCTGAGCCAGCCCCGGCTTGCCATTCAGGCGACCCGCCTCCTCTTATAAGTTCCCCCTTTCCATACTCTCATTCCCTTTGATCCAAACCGCTGAGTTTTCAGTGGTCTTGGCAACATGTTATAACTCAAGGAAAGGATACCATGAATTATCGGTTCTTTACACTCATTTTACTGGGAGGTATCTCTCTGCAGGCCCAATCCAGAATCCTGGACGCTCCAACCATGGAAGCTCTGATTCTCCGGCACAATCCGACGCTACGAGCCTATGGCCAAAAGTTGGATATTTACCGGGGCGATCTTTTGCAGGCCTCTTTGCGTCTGAATCCTGAACTGGATTTTGAAACGGGGACCGGCGGTGACCCGGAAACGGTTGCCGGTTTCTCCCAGACTTTTGAACTGGGACAAAAACGCCTCAAACGTACCCGGGTTGCAGAAGCGGAGCTGGACAATGCTCATCTGACGTATACATTGAAGAAACAGGAAGTCGTTACCGATGCCCGGTCGGTTTTCATTGATATTCTCCTGAACCAGAAACTCATAATCCTCAAAAAGGAACGCGTATCCATTGCGGACACCTTCCTGACCGCGGTCCAAACGCGGGTTACGGCCGGGCGTCTGTCTCCGGCGGAAGTGGCCCGAGCCCGGATTGCCCTCACGTCACAACAGGTGGACTTGAACCGGGCTCAACGAACGCTGAATAATCTCTGGCGTCAACTGGCCGCTTACTGGGGTCAGGAACAACCGGACTATACGTGGGCCGAGGGTGATTTGACTTTCCTTGCCATCCTTCCGGAAGAAGATCAGTTGCTCCAAGCCCTGGATTCGGCACCACTCTATCGTCTGACCCAGGGAGATTTAATAATTCAGAAAGCCGTGGTGTCATTTGAAAAGGCCCAGCGGATTCCGGACCTCACCATAAGCGCCGGAATAGTGAAGACCCAGGTTCCGGATAATACCTATCAGGCTGGTATTTCGATTCCCTTGCCCCTATTCAATAAGAATCAAGGGAGTATTCAATCCGGCACGGCCCGATTGAATGAACTCCGGGAAAAACAACGGGCGCTAGAACTCCGGCTCAGGACTGATATAGCCCGGGTCTATTCCGATTTACGCATGCACCAGCAGGAAACTACAGCCCTGGACGAAGATATTCTGCCCGAGGCCCGGAAGGCCTATCGCATTATTAATAGCGGCTATCTTCAAGGGAAATTTGATTTCCTGGATGTAGTAAATGCCCGTACCACCCTATTCGAAGCGGAAGAAAATTACTGGCTGGCGTTGGCCGAATATCAAAAGGCCGTAGCGCAATTGGAACGACTCCTGGGTCAGCCTCTCAACACCTTTATTCACGCAAACGAGGAGTAAATCCGTGAAACAAAAATCAAATCTCATTTTCTATGGTTTAACCATTCTTATCACCATCGGCATAACCAAGGTCTGGGATCACTATATGCAGCCGAAGGAGAAACCGGTCATGACTCTGACTGATTCCGAATCCAATAAGGACCAAGACCATCACGAAGAAGAAGGGCTGCTTTCCATTCATCCCGACGAATTATCGGAATTCAATATTGAATTAAGCGTGACCGGTCCCGGTGTCATTGCGGTCCATCGGGATTTAACCGGAGAAATTGTCATCGACCCCGATCGTTTGGCTCATATCGGCCCCCGATTTCCCGGTATCGTTAAAGATGTGTACAAGCAACTGGGAGATGCAGTGAAAAAAGGAGAAGTCCTGGCCGTGATTGAAAGCAATGAAAGCCTTACCCCGTATGAAGTTCGCTCTTTAATCGACGGCACTATCATTGAAATGCACCTGACTCAGGGCGAAATGGTGGGCGATAACGATCATGCTTTCGTAGTGGCGGATTTACGAAACGTCTGGGCCAATCTCAGTATTTACCAAAAGGATTTGCCATATATCAAACTGGGGCAACGGGTAGAAATCATCATTGGCGCTGATGTCCCAACCGGCTCCGGCATTATTTCCTATATCAGTCCGATTCTGGATGAACAAACCCGAACCGCCACGGCCAGGATTATATTGGATAATTCTCAGGGTCTGTTCAAACCGGGTTTGTTCATCAGCGGTAAGGTAATCGTGGAAAAAACCCAGGCCGACGTTGTGGTTCCCAAAACCGCCGTCCAGTATATCGATGATCAACCGATAGTCTTTGTCAAACAGGATGAGGGATTTAAACCCCAGACGGTGCATATTGGAAAAACCAACGATACCTATCTGGAAATCCTGAGCGGACTGGCTCCCGGTATGCCTTATGTCTCCAGAGGGGGATTCACATTGAAGGCGCAACTGGCCAAAAGCTCCTTTGGCGGTGGTCACGGACATTAATTATTCACCCTTCAGATAGGTAAAAAAGAGAATATTATGGAAAAACTTATTCGTTTTGCGCTGAAAAACCGTCTCCTGATGATGGCCTTCGGGGCTCTAGTCTTTTCAGCCGGACTTTATAGCTACCGTTCCCTTCCCATTGACGCCTTCCCGGACGTATCACCAGTCCTGGTTCAGGTCTTTACTGAAACGGAAGGGCTGGCGCCTGAAGAAATTGAAAAATATGTCACCTACCCCATTGAAGTATCCATGAACGGGTTGCCCAATCTTCGGAAAATCCGTTCCGTGTCTAATTTCGGTTTGTCGGTGATCAACATCTACTTTGAGGATGGGACGGATATTTACTTCGCCCGGCAATTGGTAAATGAGCGTCTTCAAGAAGCCCGGGAACAGATCCCGGAAGGTTTTGGAGAACCGGCCATGGGACCCATTTCTACCGGTATGGGACTCATTCTTTTCTATTACCTGGAAGATGAAACCGGTGAATATACGCTGGAAGAATTACGGACAATCCATGACTGGCTAGTGAAATTTCATCTTCAAACCGTACCGGGTGTTACGGAAATACTGGGCATCGGTGGTTATGAGAAGCAATACCACGTGGTAATCGATCCCAATTCCCTGCTACGCTACGATATCACCATTCAGGAAATCATCGAAAAAATCAGTGCGAACAATTTGAATGTAGGCGGTCAGTTTATCGAAAAAAATGCCGAGGAATTCATCGTTCGTTCCGTGGGACTGGCTTCCAATATCGATGATCTTGAAAATATCGTTCTCAAATCAGCGGACGGCACACCCATTTACCTGAAACACGTGGCGGAAATTGAGACCGGCGGAGCGATCCGACGGGGTATTCAGACCCGGAACGGAGTGGAAGAAGTCGTGGCAGGAATGGTAGTGAAACTATACGGGACTAACTCCTCCACGGTAATCGGTCAGGTAGAAGAAAAAATGAAGGATATCAACCGCATCCTGCCGGAAGGTATTCGCCTGGTACCGTACTACGAGCAAAAGACCCTGGTAGAGGCGGCCGTGAAAACAGTCACCGATGCACTCATGGAGGGTATCATTCTGGTGATTATCATTTTGATCGTTTTCCTGGGTGCATTTCGTCCCAGTCTGGTCGTGGCAGCGGCAATTCCTTTTTCGGTTCTTTTTGCCATGATTGGGATGAAATATTTCGGCATTTCCGCCAATCTCATGTCCTTCGGAGGCCTGGCAATTGCTATCGGCATGATGGTGGATGGCAGTGTCGTTGTTGTGGAAAATGTGGACCGAATGCTCCGGTCCGCTGATCCCGACGAATCCCGCCTTCATATTGTGTCCCGGGCCTGCGGTGAGGTGATTCGTCCGGTAGTCTTTGCCATTTCGATTATCATCATCGTTTTTATTCCCTTGTTCACTCTACAGGGTGTGGAAGGAAAAACGTTCCGTCCCCTGGCCTACACAATTACGCTGGCCATGACCGGGTCCATGGGTTTCACCATTTTCATGGCTCCCGTACTGGCCTCGATCCTCATGCGACGATCAAAAAAGAGTATCCAAGGGAAAACAACCGAAGATGTCTGGGTATTACGACTGCTGCTCAGACTCTATCGACCGGTAGTAACCTTTTTCGTGAAAAAACGCCACCTGGCGATTATTCTGGCGTTAACACTGGTGGGAACCGGCGCTGTCGTTTTCCCACAACTGGGTTCGGAATTCACACCTACCCTACAGGAAGGAACCATTGTGGTTCGTCTGACGATGGCGCCCTCCATTGCTTTATCGGAAAGTAAACGCATCACCATGACAGTGGAACGGCGCCTTATGAAAATACCGGAAATTACCGGCGTCGTCACGCGGATCGGACGGGGAGAAGTGGGGGCGCATACCGACCCGGTGAATAGCGCCGAAATGTATGTTCTCCTGAAACCGCGGGAGACCTGGCGTTCCGCTGCAACCCAGGAGCAACTGGAAAAAATCATCCGGGATGAACTGGGTGATATTCCCGGAGTTCTCACCAACTTCACGCAACCCATTGCCATGACAGTAGACGAATTACTGGAAGGCATTCGGGCCGATTTGGCCATCAAACTGTTCGGAGATGACCTGGATGTTTTGAAAACCAAAGCCGATGAAATTGCCGCCGTTATTCGTCCCATTACCGGGGCCGCCGACGTTCAGGTCGACCAGGTGACAGGTACACCTCAGTTGTTGATTAAGGTCAATCGCCACGCCATTGCGCGGTATGGAATCAATGTTTCCAACATCCAGGAGGTTATCCGGGCTGCGGTAGGCGGGGAAACAGCGGGACAGATTTTCGAAGGAATCCGACGCTTTGATATTTTAGTACGATTCGCCCCGGAATATCGGAGTACACCTGAAATGATCAGCCAAATCATGATCCAGGCGCCCGATGGGAAGATGGTTCCCCTATCCCAATTGACTGATATTGAGGAGCTGGTGGGTCCCCGGCAAATCACACGGGAGGATAACCAGCGGTTTATCACCATTCAATGCAATGTGGTTGGCCGGGACATTGGATCCTTCGTCCGGGAAGGGCAGGCAGCTATTGATCGCCAAATTGATCTTCCATCCGGCTATTTGGTTACCTGGGGCGGACAATTTAGACTCCAGCAGGAAGCCAATAAACGCATGGCAGTGGTGATTCCTCTGACGCTGGTAGTCATCTTCATCCTCTTGTTTTCCAGTTTCAATTCCATTAAAAACACCTTGCTCATATTTTTGAACATCCCCCTGGCCCTGGTAGGCGGTGCCGTTGGTCTCTGGATATCCGGTCAGAATTTATCCGTACCGGCATCCGTGGGTTTTATCGCCCTGTTCGGAATTGCTTTGTTAAACGGAATTGTGCTGGTATCCTACCTGAATCAACTGATCCGGGAAGGATTATCTATCGATGATGCCTCCATTGACGGAGCCTGTCTCCGTCTCCGACCCGTTATCATGACCGCCCTGGCGGCGGCGCTGGGTATGATTCCCCTGCTTTTTTCTACCGGAATCGGAAGCGAAGTTCAGCGTCCCCTGGCTACCGTCGTGGTCGGAGGCCTGATCACTTCTACCATGCTCACCTTGCTGGTCATTCCCGCCTTGTATAAATGGTTCGCCATCGATATCGAAGCGGAAAACATCTAATCAGGAGACTATATCATGCAATACATACAAGCGTACATCAAACCGCATAAATTAACCCCGCTTACGCTGGCCCTGCATAAAGTACCGGATTTTCCGGGGATGAGTGTCAGTGAAATCAAGGGCTTTGGCCGGGAAAAAAGTCAGGATTCACCCCATTCACTCAAAGACGATTTGGTGGATTTTATCCCCCATGTAAAACTGGAAATTTTCTGCCGGGATGAAATGGTAAATACGATCATCAATACCATACAAACATCGGCGCACACGGGTCTCCGGGGAGATGGGAAAATTTACGTGGCAACGATTTCCCAAGCCTACCGTATCAGTACGGGAGAAGAGGGAAAAACCGCCGTATAAACCTGTAATTAGGAAAAATTACCGTAAATTGAAACCGGTAATTTTCACCCCTGGCGGGGGATCGGGACCAACGATCCCCCGTTGGATGGTTTCCATTCATTAAGAGGGCACCATGTTTGAAACAGCGCTTATTGTACTTCTATTCCTGGGATATTTGGCTTTATGGGTCAGGAAACGCCGGATCATGAAGCAGACCACCGGTATTGATCCGGAAGTAATGCGATCGGATACCGATCCCCTGCAACGGTATATGTACGGTTGGTCCCGGATATTAACGATCGGAATGATCCTCATCATTGTATTCCAGTGGCTGAAAATAGACCTCTGGGGGTTATTGACTCCCTTTCCAATCCTCCACGGTCCGCTGTATGATGGAATCGGATTTACTGTCGGAATTCTGGGATTGGTGATCTGTTTTCTGGCACAACAAACGATGGGGTTGGCCTGGCGCGTAGGCATTGACACTACTCATTCGACTCCTCTGATAAAGTCCGGGATTTATGGCTACAGTCGGAATCCCACCTATTTGGGACTTTTTCTATTATTGTTCGGAGTCATGTTGATCTGGCCACTGTGGGGTACGGTTCTGTACTTCGTCCTGTTCCTGGTTTTTATCGAAGTTCAGGTCCGCTGCGAAGAATCCTTTCTCCGGAAGCAACACGGGAAAGATTACACCGATTACACAGCCCGCGTCCGACGATATATTGGTCGGAAATCAAGTCTATGAACTGTTACAGGTTAGAGTTAACAAGACCAGATATTGAAATTATAATTCATCAATAGCGCTATGATATCAGATTGATATTTGATAATAGCAATAATACAAAAACCCTCATTCACCGTCGGCAAATAAGGGTTTTTTCTCTGTAGCGGGGGTAGGATTCGAACCTACGACCTTCGGGTTATGAGCCCGACGAGCTACCAGACTGCTCCACCCCGCGATCTCTTTATTCAATTCTTGATTTTCAAATATCCTTGAAACCGCGCTACTTCCGCTCCAATCTCCCGACGAGCTACTCCCGATGAGTCGGGACTCCACCCCGCGATCTCTTGATAATTATCGGGTTAAAAAACGGCCCGCAAACTTAGGAAAGTTTCTTGCGGGAAGCAACACTTCGCCTAGCGTTTTTCCACTTTAACGCTTACTGCCAAATGATCCGAATATCCACCCAATAAATGATCACCGGCATAATAGCGAAATGGATAATGTTTATATTTCCCTTCCTGTTGTCGATACTTGGGTTTATCATTAATGGATATGCTGTTTGCCGCTACTGCCAGACCGCGATCATCCAGGAGTCCCTGACTCACCAATATCTGATCCAGAATTTCATCTTTTCCCCGCCAGACATAGGTGCCAACACCGGGCTGATCCACAAATTTCGCCATCAGGTTTTTCAGTTGCATTCCCGATTCAAATCCATCCAGGGTGGACCCCAGAATATCATGGATTGCGGTTTCCGTCGGTCCTTCGTTAAAATCACCCATGAGTAAAACTTCCGCCTGTGAATCCCGGTTCAGGATGGCTTGAACCTGTTCCCGGAGCACCGCCGCTACTTTTGCCCGTCGCGGAATCGCCTGTTCCCGTCCGCCATAATTGGACGGCCAGTGGTTCACAAATATATGCAGAGTCCGGTTCCACAGTTTCCCTTGCACATAAAGGATATCGCGGGTCGGTCGCCCCGAATCGAACCGAATTGGGATTGGTTTCGATGAAATAACCTGAAACACGGCCGGATCATAGAGTAGGGCTACGTCAATACCACGATCATCCGGTGAATCGTAATGAATCCATTCATAATCTCTGCCTGTATAGGTTGCATTTACCCGCTGAAGCATATCATCATTTTCCACTTCGCAAAGTCCCATAATATCCGCATTTAGATCACCAAGTACTTCCGCCATACGATTCAGCTTTGCATTCAATATCTCTTCCGTAACATGTTTTCGTCCCTCCGGGGTGAACTCATCATCATTTTTCAACGGATCATCCACCAGATCGAATAGATTTTCCACATTCCAGAATCCAATCGTAACCGGCGTATCCATTTTCGTGGAACATCCGGAAACAATCCACAGGCCAATTACCGTCAGAAAAATATTTTTTATTTTCATTCGTATCTCCCGGAACCTTTCAGGTCCCCTATCGTAGGGTTTATTACGGAGCAGGCAATGATCACTCTCTCTGGAAACTCCCTCCTTTGTCCTCCTATTACCTCCTTGGTTTGATCATGCCTGCTCCGCCTATTTATGGATAATACCCGGTATTTCCTCCAGGTGTTTTATAAAATCAGGCACTGATTTTAACGGCAGAGTCACCAGCCATTCCAGATCAATTTGTGATTGATCCCGGATAATCCGCCCCCCCGCACCGGTTAACAGATTCGCCACGTGCCCCATCGATGAATACGGAGCCTTTATTCTTAAGGTGGTTCGGGGAATAAAATCAATCAATTTCGCTGCACGGATACTCATCGTCACCGCTTCGCCATAGGCATCAATCAATCCCCGTTTTCCCAGTTTGATTCCTCCAAAATGACGCACCACGGTACAGCCAATATTGACCAGCTTATTGGACCGTAATTGATTCAGTATCGGTAATCCGGCCGTTCCAGCCGGTTCGCCTGCGTCGGAATAGTATTCCTCTATATTAGTCTCCTCCATCCAACGGCCGGCCCAGCATATATGCCGCGCTTTCGGATGAGCCTTTTTTAATTGCTTAATCCGGGTTTCAATTTCTGATTTTGTGGAGATGGGAACCACTTCCGCCAGGAATTCGGAGCGTTTCACTTTCAATCGGGCCGAAGCGGGACCGGCCACCGTAAAATTCATTTTTTCCGAAAGGTTAATTTTAGAGGTACACCCTCAAATCGAAAACTGTCCCGCAACCGGTTCTCCAAAAACCGTCGGTATCCGGAAGCAACCAGTTTGGGATAATTCATAAAAAATGCAAAAATAGGCGGCGCCCGGTGTACCTGAGAAACAAATTTTATTTTGATCTGCTTACCATTCCCTGCCGGAGGCGGATACTGCGCTACCGTCGTCTGAAGCCAGATGTTCAAATCACGGGTGGAAACAGTCTTTCGTCTCAGTTCCCCCACATTCCAGGCCGTGGATAACACTCGGGATATCCGTTGTCCTGATTTTGCGGAAATATACAGATGGGGATAACCTTTCAGGGCGGGGAACTCATCGACAATATCCCGATCAAAACGGGACATCGTGCTGGTATCTTTTTCCACCAGATCCCATTTATTGACGACCAACACCAACCCTTTCCCTTCTTTGATGACCAGATCAATGATGGATTTATCCTGTTTTCCAAAACCCTTTTCCGCATCCACGAGAACCAAGACCACATCGGAACGCTGAATCGCCTTATGGGTTCGGACTGTGCTGAAATATTCGATATTGTCAGTCACTTTGGAGCGTTTCCGCAAACCGGCAGTATCAATGAGAATAATATCTTTTCCATACCATCTCAAACTGGTATCAATGGAATCACGGGTCGTACCGGCGATGGGTGTCACGATACTTTGCTCTTTCTGCAACAATGCATTCATGAGGGATGATTTGCCTACATTGGGCATTCCGACGATGGTAATTTTCAGAGAAGTGTCCTCCGGACCCTCATCTTCAGGTAACTGCGATAAATCCAGTTTTTCCAGAATTACATCGAGCAAGTCTCCCGTTGCACGACCGCTGAGCGATGAAATGGGCAGTACCGGGTCCATTCCCAGTTCATAATACAAATATACCTGGTTGTCCAGTTTCAGATAATCGCATTTATTCACGGCCAACACCACCGGTTTTCCTGTTTCATGAATAAATTGCGCCAGGGCCAAATCGCCAGCAGTAGGTTCCGTCCGACCATCCACCATGAATAAAATGAGGTCCGCTTCATCCACTGCCATTCGCGCATGGCGCCGAACCGCCGCATTAAAAATATCCGTATCCTCCGGAATATAACCGCCCGTATCAACCACCGTTACCGGAATACCTCGCCATTCCATCTGACCATAAATCCGGTCACGGGTCACCCCTTCCTGAGCATCAACGACTGCCTTCCGGCTCCGCGTTAGTCGGTTAAAAAGGGTGGACTTCCCCACGTTGGGGCGTCCTACAATGGCTATCGTTGGATGTTTTGGCATAGGATTATGGAGGAAATTAACCTTTTTTGCTGTGCAGAACCAATGATCGCCGATTCTAAAGGCAGGATACAGGGAATTCAATCAACGTTCTGCGGGGATAGAAAAAAGAGCGGGTGAAGGGAATCGGACCCTCGTATCCAGCTTGGGAAGCTGGTGTTCTACCATTGAACTACACCCGCAAGGGCGGCAAATTTACCCCAAATTATTGTCTTTTTTCATCAACCTTTTTTTATTCCGAAGTAAATTGCCTTTTGAAATACAGAACTTTTATTCTTATTCCAATCCATGAATCTCCTGCTTCTTAGTAACAGCTCCTCACCGGGACAGCCCTACCTGGGTTGGGCCCGACCTTTGATTGAAGAATTTCTTCCCAATGAAATCAACCAGTGTATATTTATCCCTTTTGCTGCCGTTACCTTTTCCTGGGACGACTATACCGACCGGGTAAACGATGCCTGGTCCGGTCCGCCACTACAACCGATCCATCGCCTTTCAGATCCCCGCAGCGCGCTCCAAGGCACCGATCTGATAGTCGTCGGTGGTGGGAATACATTTCAATTGGTTACTGAATGCTATCAACGCGATCTTATGCAACTAATTCAAACGCTCGCTCGGAATGGACTCCCCTTTTTGGGATGGAGCGCAGGCGCAACCCTGGCCACAGCGACGTTGAAAACAACCAATGACATGCCAATCGTGGAACCACCGTCTTTTCAATGCCTGAATCTGGTACCGTATCAAATCAATCCCCATTTTACCCGCAACGTTCTCTCCGGGCATGGCGGTGAGACCCGGGTGGACCGGCTTAATGAATTCATAGAAGCCAATCCGAATCAATCAATCATCGCCCTGCCGGAAGGGTCGGGAATTCGTGTCACCGGTACCCGCCACAGCCTTGTAGGTGACCATCCGGCGGTTTTATTTCGTCACGGGATTTCAGAAAGAATTATTCCAGCCCACTCATCAGACTTACTTTCGATCATTAATTCTTAAAGGATAAACATGAAAATTCGTCTCGCTATTTTTACCTCGTTGCTGAGCATCACGATCCTGGCCACGGCACTGATAACGGATCGGAATGCCGTGCCGCCAAAATTTGATCTGTCAACTTCCGAAGGACTGAATGCGTATTTATTCGCCAATAAAATGGCACGAAAATCCAAACCGAAGTACGATAAACCCGACCTGGCAGCGCTGGAAGAAATCGCCCTGCGCTCGGAACTCAATCAGCCCTTTTCCTATACCGGAAACTGGCGCTTCCAGGCCTGGGAAGAAGCTCAAGCCATGATTGATCCGACCCGAACAACGCTCCCCTGGGAAGAACACGGTCCGGCTAACGTCGGGGGCCGAACCCGATCCATCGTGGTTGATCCCAACGATAGCACACACTGGTATGCCGGTTCGGTAGGCGGCGGCGTATGGGAGACTACGAACATGGGACAATCCTGGATCAGCCTAACGGACATGATGCCGGTAATCAGTGTAACTACGCTGGCTCTTTGCTATTCCCAGCCGGACGTTATTTATGCCGGCACAGGTGAAGGTTTCTATAATAGTGATGCTGTAATCGGTGATGGCATTTTAAAAACATCGGACGGCGGCCACCGATGGGTTCAGCTTGGTTCCACCGTATCCAATCCGTCTTTCAAATATGTTAATCGTATTATCGTTAATCCCACCGATCCGCTGAACGTGCTGGCCGCCACCAATACCGGTGTTTATCGTTCCGTGGACGGAGGTGTTTCCTGGACCGAGGTGTTCAACAATGATCATCGTATTCAGCAAATAATCGCCAACCCGCACAATTTCGCCGAACTTTATATTACGGCCAACGGCAGCGGTATTTTCAAGTCCAATGACAATGGAGTATCATGGAATCAGGTGGACACCTTCAGCGGGACTTTCTACCGGATAGAAATGGCCATCGCCCCATCCAATCCTTCCATCCTGTACGCTGCTATCGTCAATGGTTCAGCCGGCCTGGGCGGATTTTACCGCTCGGAAGACAGCGGCACTTCCTGGACCCAAATCACTTCTTCCGTTAATTGGTTGGGTGGACAGGGTTGGTATGATAACACATTGGTAGTAAACCCCTTTAATCCCGACATTGTCCTCGTAGGTGGAATCAATTTGTATCGCTGTACCTTGACGGGAAACTCCATGAATGTGGAACAAATCACCCAATGGTATCAACAGCCCAGCTACCCCTATGTCCATGCCGATCAACATTTTATGACGACCATTCCGCACATCGATGGAACCTTCGGTGTAGTGGCTACAAATGACGGCGGAGTTTTTTATTCGCCGGATGGCGGGAATACGTGGGAACCCCGGATCCAGAATTACAATGTGACCCAGTTCTACGATGGCGATATGCACCCCGGTCGTGTACAGATTATCGCCGGAGCCCAGGATAACGGCACGAATCTCTCCCCACCTGCTGCCGATTCCACCTCGGCCTGGACCGAACCGGTCGGTGGCGATGGTTTTGATTGCGCCTGGAATAAATTTGATCCTGACATTATGTACGCCACGCTTTATTCTACCCGTATCTACAAATCCACTGACGGTGGGAATTCCTTCTTCAGCGTTGATAACGGTCTTCAGGAAAGTTCGATTTTCCACACGCCGCTGGCCATGAATCCCTTTGATCCGGACATCCTGTATACGGCAGGGGACGGCAATGCGTTCTATCGCACGGTAAACGGTGGCGATTCCTGGGATTTTGTGAACGTGAATTACAATGGTTATCCCCGGAAAAAAATCGGCCCCTCCCTGTCCAATCCCGATATCGTCTGGACCTCCTCACTGTCGGATAATATCAATGTTTCCACTGATAATGGTCTGACCTTTTCCACCGTGAGTCGGCCATCCGGCAGTCCCAACGGCACACCTACCGGCATCAGTACCCATCCTTCCCTGGACAGTACGGCCTTTGTCACGTTCGGTGTCTCGGGATACGGAAAAATCTTCCGTACGGACGATCTGGGCCAGACCTGGACCAATCTCACCAATAATTTGCCGAACATTCCGGTTCATTGTGTACTGGTGATGCCTCATCATACCAATGAAATCTGGATTGGCACCGATGTGGGATTGTTTGTCTCTTCGGATGAAGGTTCAACCTGGGCCTATGCTGACTCCGGTTTACCGGCGGTCTCCATCCGACGGTTAAAAATTATCGGTCAGCGTGTTCTTGTTGTTACTCACGGGCGGGGAACCTTCAGCGTATATTTGGATGAACTGCCACCGATCGAACTTCCCGTTCTGGCGCCGATCCTTTATCCCCTGGATTATCCCACCCCCGGAAGCTCCACTGTCACTATTCGGTTTTCGGTCCGCAGCGCTGTGGATTCCCTGCAGATCACGCTGGATGACTCGGTTCAATACATCCTGGGACCGGTAGATGCCTATACGGATACGAATTTTACACTGACGAATGTAGACCTGGGACCACTTATGGTTTCCGTGACCGGATATGCCAACGGTCAACCCTATGTTTCCGAAACCGAATCCCTCATACTTTATGCACCCGCTACCTACGTCGTTGAATCTTTTGATTCCACCACATCGGCCATCAGCGGTGATTTACTCATTTCGCAAGATCCTGGATTCGATTCAAACACGCTCCATACGCTGCATCCCTACGGATCGGGCCAAAATTACATCGCCACCCTGGGCATACCCATTATCGTCCAGCCCGGAATGGAGATGACCTACCGGGATGTTGCCATTGTTGAAACAGGAGAAGCCGGCAGTGAATATCCGGATTATTCCATGTGGGACTATGTGACCGTTGAAGGATCAACGGATGGAATCAATTGGACAATCCTGATCGATCCTTACGACGCTCGTGCCGATGGAGCCTGGCTCCAATCCTATAATGCCGGCGGAGGCGCCAATGAATCCATGCTGGTTACTCACACCATTGCTCTCAACGACTTTTTCGCAGAAGATCAATTAATCTATATCCGGTTTCGGTTGTTTGCCGACGGATATGTCACCGGATGGGGCTGGGCGATTGATGACGTTACAATCGGGACCGGCCCCCTGAATACACAGTCAAATTCTGTCTTACCTACAGAAATCACCCTATACCCGGCCTACCCCAATCCGTTTAACGGAACAACGGTCATCAGTTTACAGGTTTCCAGGTCGGGACCGATCAACGTGAGTATCGTGGATTTGCTGGGACGGGAAATTCGTACGCTGGCAAACCGTCGGCAGGTCATTGGCGGCAAAACGGTATTCCTCCGCTGGGATGGAAAAAACAATGCTGGTCGGGAAGCCGCTTCGGGACCTTACTGGGTCAGGTTATCAACGAATGATATACTAAAATCAGAAAAAATCATGTATATGAAATAGACCGGAAAAATGAATTGTCCTGGAAAAAGTATCACTGGTCGGAAGCTTCTATATCTTGGAATGTTCTCCGTGACCGTAGATCACTCCGTATCTTGACAACGTAAGAAAAAACCAGTACGTTAGTTCATGAAATTCTGGATAATAATCGGGATTGCCTTCCTGCTGAACATGGCATCCCTTTCAGGAAAGGAGACCTCAATGGAATTAGGATCTTCTGCATTTCAGGATAACCAGTCAATTCCCATCCTGTATTCCTGCGAAGGAAAAGATAAATCTCCTGAGTTATCCTGGAGCGGTTTACCAGAGGGTACGCGAAGCCTGGCATTGACCTGCGTTGATCCGGATGCCCCCATGGGCGACTGGATTCACTGGATCGCCTGGAATATTCCCGCTGATCTTTCCTCCCTGCCGGCCGGCGTCAATCCCCTGGATCAAACCCGGTTCATCCAGGGAACCAATAGTTGGGGCCGAACCGGATACGGAGGCCCCTGCCCTCCTCCGGGTCATGGTATTCATCACTATCATTTTACCCTGTATGCTTTGGATGTGGAGAAAATTAATCTGGATACGGGAGCCGGAATCAAGGATTTACACGCGGCCATAGACGGACATATACTGGCGCAAGCCCGGATAACCGGAACCTATGAGCGCTGATCCCGAACCGGGGTAGTTCGTTTTTTCCGGGTTATTGTGTTGTTTTCCATTTTGGGCAGTCAGACACCGGACCCGATC
>JAADFQ010000161.1 GCA_013152835.1 FCB group bacterium | reverse complement strand
CAGTTAAATGGCGGTTTCAGTTGGATTACCCATTCGAACATCAATCGCTTAACGCGCTGGCAACAGGATTTAATCCGCGATAATTGGGGCAAATACATTTATCTGCGCGATGAAGAAAGCGGCGATTTCTGGAGTCCTACCTTTCAACCGGTACGAAAGGAATTGGATGAATACGAGTGCTGCCATGGGATCGGTTATACCCGGTTTCACTCGCTTTACAAAGGAATTGAGGCTGATTTGCGCCTGTTTGTTCCCGTTGATGACGATCTGGAAATCTGGACCCTGCGGATCAGAAACACCGGAGACGAGCAACGCCGGATAGGTGTCTTTACCTATCTGGAGTGGTGTCTGGGGGCGGTCCCCGATAACCACCGGGAGTTTCATAAAACCTTCATGAAAACCGAATTCGATGAAAAAAACCAGGTTCTGCTGGCATGGAAAAATCTTTGGGAGATTCCCGCCGATAAAGGGCATTGGAATGTGAACTGGAATCGCACCGCCTATCTGGCCTGCAGTGAATCGCTGGAGGGGTTCGACAGCAGTAAGGAAGCATTCATAGGAAACTACCGGGATCTGCTTTGTCCCCGGGCGTTAATTACCGGAAAACTCACCGGCAGGCAGGGAAAGGGAAACGACGCCATCGGATCGTTAAAGACAACCGTGCATCTTGCGCCGGGGGAAGAGAAAACAATTCACTTCTTTTTGGGCGCGGAGGAAAATTCCCGCCGGATTTATTCGATATTGGGTAAATACCGTCAACCTGAAAATATCGAATTGGCCTTTCGGGAAATACAACACAGGTGGGATACGATTTTAAACGCGACGACCGTGGACACACCCGATGAAGCATTGAATATTATGGTCAACATCTGGTTGAAATATCAGGCCATATCGGGGCGCTTATGGGGACGGGCAGCCTATTATCAGCAAAGCGGCGCTTATGGATTCCGGGACCAGCTTCAGGACAGTCAGGTGTTTTTATTAGATCAGCCGGAATTGACCAAAAAGCAGATTTTGCTCCACGCCGGACACCAGTTCAAAAACGGCCGTGTACTGCATTGGTGGCACCCGATTACCGACCAGGGCCTAGATGGCAACATGAGTGATGATTTACTCTGGCTACCTTTTGTCACGATTCAATACCTGAAAGAGACGGCGGACTTGTCGATTTTACGTGAAGAAGTGGAATTCTATGATGATCCGAAACCACACTCCTTATTACAGCACTGTTTCAAAGCGATTGACCTGGTTCTGGAGCGCTTCAGCGATCGCGGTTTGCCGCTGATTTTGGCGGGCGACTGGAATGACGGAATGAGTGCCGTCGGAATAAACGGGAAAGGTGAATCGCTTTGGCTGGCCCAGTTTCTCAGTTACATCCTGAAGGAATTCGCGCGCGTCGCCGCCGAAGGCGATTGCGGCGATAAGGCCCGCTATTACCAGGGAAAAGCAGAAGAATTGCAAGCTGCCATCATCAGGCACGGCTGGGACGGAGAATGGTTTATACGCGCCACAAAGGACAACGGAAATGTGATTGGAAGTCATAAATGTGAATTCGGGAAAATATACCTGAATCCTCAAACCTGGTCCGTAATCAGCGCCTGTGCGCCGCGTGAATTGCAGGAAAAGGCAATGGACTCCGTCAATCGACACCTGGTTAAGAAAAACGGTCCCCTGCTGTTAAGTCCGGCTTACCGGGAACCGGATGAAAATATCGGTTATCTTTCCCGCTACGCGCCCGGCACACGGGAGAACGGGGGCGTCTATTCCCATGCCGCCACCTGGGCGATTTGGGCTTTCGGGATCCTGAAACAGGCGGATAACGCGTACCAGGTTTTTCGGAGAGTTTGTCCCGTTAACAACGGTAAGGACCCCGACGAGTATTGTGCCGAACCCTACGTAACACCGGGCAATATCGACGGGCCGGACTCCGATTATTATGGAAAAGGCGGCTGGACCTGGTATACCGGGTCGGCGACATGGCTGCAGAAAGTGACCCTCGAATGGATTCTGGGCATCCGGGCCGGGTTCGAAGGACTGACAATTGATCCCTGCATACCCAACTCCTGGAAGGAATTCAAAGTGAAACGACGCTTTCGGAATGCCACTTATTATATAAAGGTCTTGAATCCCGAGGGTGTGAACGGAGGAATCAAATCAATCGAAATGGACGGCAAAACGGTGGATTCAAATATCCTTCCATCGCCCATGGATGGGAAAACCCATAAAGTAACCGTAGTGCTTGGGTGTTCGAATAACGGCTAATTAGTATATGAACAGTCGAATTAAAAAACGGAAAATAAGCCGCAAGGTAAGGTGTCTTTTTTTAACCGGCTTTTTGCTCGTTACGGTAGCGATGCCCGCGGAACTGAGCGATGACGAATTGCTTGATATGGTACAAAAGGCGGCTTTTGAATATTTCTGGTATGAAGCGGATACGAATACCGGTCTGGTGCAGGACCGGATGACCAACAAGGAATTGGCTTCCACCAGCGCCACCGGGTTTGGGTTGACCGTCATCTGTATTGCGGAAAGCCGGGGTTGGATCACCCGCCGGGAAGCCGCCGGCCGGGTACTCTCAATTTTAAAAACGTACCGCGATAAGGTTTTTAACCACAAAGGTGTGTTTCCGCATTTTCTTGACCCGCGGACCGGCGCCTCGCAACCCATGGATTTTGAAACGGATCTGATTGAAACCACCTTTTTAATCGGCGGCGCGTTAACGGCCCGGAAATATTTCGATCGTGACACGCCGGAGGAATCGGAGATAAGAACCGTCGCCACTCAACTTTATGAAAACGTCCAGTGGGACGCGTACCTCCGTGAGGACCAGGCCTTAAACTGGGGTTGGGACAGGGAGGGTGAAATTTCCTTTGGCATCACCGGGTACAATGAGGGAATGCTGGCGTATATTTTGGCGATTGGTTCGCCCACGCATCCCATTCCGCCGGAAACGTATTATGAGGGGTGGGCCCGCACCTACGTGGGACCGGTGACGTATTACGATATTACCCTGGATGTGTATGGCTGGCGGAATGCCATGTACATTTACCACTATTCTCATTGCTGGATCGATTACCGGAATAAAAGGGATCGCTTCACCAACTATTTTCAGAATGCCGTCAACGCTGCCCGTATTCAACAATTGTATGCTATCGATAATCCCCTGAAAAATAAATTCCCCGAAAACGGTTACAGTGAATATTTATGGGGACTCACCGCCTGCGATGGTCCCGGCTTCGCTCCCTATTCCGGATATTACGCGCGGGGAGCGCCCGATGGTTTCGATGACGGAACAATCGCCCCAACGGCGGCCGTCAGTTCGGTTGTGTTCACGCCCGAAGTTTCGATTGCGACAATGCGGTATATGTATGAGAATTACCAGGATGAACTTTGGGGTCGCTACGGATTCAAGGACGCGTTCAACCTGGATGCCGATCCGGATTGGTTTGATGACGACTATATCGGCATCGACCAGGGGCCGATTGTGATCATGATCGAGAATTATCGTAGGGACTGGTCTGGCGTTATTTTATGCAAAACCGTGAAGTAGTAGAAGGAATGGAGAAGATCGGTTTTTACAAAGAGGCTAAGGATTAATCCGATGAAATATTCGTTGGCGGTACTTGCGGTGCTTGTTGCTCTGAATTCCCATGCCATGCCACAAACCTATGTATTTTTTGACGAAAGTCCGGCGGATGCGTCCTACGATCCCAGTTGGGGGTATGTAAATGCGCCCAGCGAACTGGAACGGGTCGGCGAAAAATTCCCGGTATCGACGGAACATGTTTTCCAGGGGATAAACAGTCTGAAACTGCACTGGACATCCAACGCCGGTGGTGACTGGGGGATAGCC
>JAADFQ010000160.1 GCA_013152835.1 FCB group bacterium | reverse complement strand
GGCCATTAAAATGCAGTTGGCGTTGAAGGGCGGCGGTTGCGAAAACGTATCGACCCAGTACAAACTGCCGGATTCACGCATGAAAGCCGGTCGCGATCTGGACGGCGTGTATAAATGCATCATTGATGCGGTGAATAACGCCCAGGGCCTGGGTTGTGCGCCAGGCGTCATCGGCGTCGGTATCGGCGGCGACCGGGCGACCGGTATGATTACGGCAAAAAAACAATTATTCCGTAAACTGACCGAAGCCAACCAGGATTCCCAACTGGCGGATTTGGAGGAACGGCTCTATCGGGATTTGAATACTCTGGGCATTGGTCCCATGGGTTTTGGTGGAAACACGACTGTTTTGAGCGTAAAGATTGGCGCCGCTCACCGTTTACCGGCCTCCTTCTTCGTTTCCATTGCGTATATGTGCTGGGCCGACCGACGAAGAACCATGCTTTACAAACCGGGGGAGGTGATCTATGATTAAACTTGACCTGCCGATTTCGGAAAAGACGATACGGAGTTTAAAGGTTGGTGATGAAGTGTCCCTCTACGGTACGATGGTCACCGGCCGGGATACGGCCCATTCCTGGATGATTAAAGAACGCCCGGACGTGATACGCGATTTATTGAAAGAATCGGTGATTTATCATTGTGGTCCGGTTGTAGCCCGGGAAGATAATCACTGGCGATTTGTAGCGGCCGGTCCCACAACCTCTATCCGGGAAGAACCCTATCAGGCGGACATTATCAAGGAATATGAGCTCCGGGGTGTGATGGGAAAAGGGGGCATGGGTCCCAAGACGCTCCAGGGACTTCAGGATTCGGGAGCGGTTTATCTCCATGCGGTCGGAGGAGCAGCCACCATTCTGGCACAAGCGGTCAAACGGGTGAAAGATGTGATCAAGCTGGAGGAATTCGGTGTACCGGAAGCTATGTGGGTCATCGAGGTGGAAGATTTTCGTGCCGTAGTGTCCATGGATGCCCATGGAAATTCCCTGCACAAAATTGTGAGGGAAGCGTCGACCCTTGTCGCGCGCAAGTTACTGAATCTGGAATAGAATTCTGGGATATTTTTCTATTTTAAGACGTACTGTTTTTCCGGAGCATCCGGCTCCGGAGAAACGTTAAACTTCTGTCCTGTTTTATGGTTAAAAAGAAAACCACAAGAAAATCAAAGGAAAACGCGAACTGGGGAACCATTCTGCGCCGGTCCTTCGGGATCACCATTGCCGGTGGGATTTTGGTCCTGGGTTGGCTGGTGTATCTGGCTCAGGATCTGCCCTCCATTGAGCAGTTGGAAAACTTCGATCCGGATCTGGTGACCCGGGTCTATTCCCGGGACGGTCAGGTGCTGGATGAATTTTATCTCCAGAAACGGGTTTTCGTCAATTTGAGTCAAATCCCTCAGATAATGCAGGATGCGGTGGTGGCTTCGGAAGACCGCCGATTCAGAGAGCACTGGGGCATTTCACTCCGCAGCGTGGCCCGGGCGGTGGTGATTAATCTGTTGACCCTTAAATATAGTCAGGGGTTCAGTACGATTTCCCAGCAACTGGCGCGAAATCTGTATAAATCCATCGGTTTTGAAGAAACGCTGCTGCGGAAGATCAAGGAAGTCATTACCGCCATTCAGATTGAGCGAACCTACACCAAGGACGAAATCCTGGAAATGTACCTGAATACGGTGCATTTCGGGCATGGAACCTATGGTGTTCAGGCGGCAGCCAAGCGGTTTTTCGGAAAAGATGCCAAGGATTTATCCCTGGATGAAGCCGCCACCCTGGTGGGTGTTCTTCCCTCACCGGTCCATTATTCACCGATTAATAATCCGACCAAATCGATTGCCCGACGAAACACGGTTCTGCGACTCATGCTGGCACAGGGGTATATCTCTCAAAAAGCCTATCGTCAGGCCAGGGCTTTGCCCCTGACGATAGTGGAAGAATCCCGGACCGGGAAAGCGCCCTACTTCACGGAATACATCCGACGGTTCATGGAAACCGAAGATGAGCGCCTGGGAGTGAATATTTACCGTGACGGATTGAAAATCTATACGACGCTGGATGCCCGTCTTCAGGATATCGCCGAAGAAATGCTCATGCGATCGATCCGGGAAAACCAGGATATTTTCAATCAAACCATCTGGGCCGATTCGGAAAAATTCGCCGAACTGGCCTATTTGGGAATTTTCCCCGAAGACACGGTGAAAATGATGATGAAGGGAGACTTGCCTCTTTATACGGAACTGCGCGATAAACTTCTGGTTCAGTGCGCCCTGGTAGCTCTGGATCCTCGTACGGGACAAATACTGGCCATGGTAGGCGGACGACCCGATTATCACGATCAATATAACCGGGCGGTGCAGGCGCCCCGGCAGCCGGGATCGGTTTTTAAACCGTTTGTCTATACGACGGCCATTGACAACGGATACCCGGTGACGACACAATTATTAAACCAGCCGGTAGTTTTGAATGTACAGAATTCCAAAGGGGAATGGATCAAGTGGATGCCCCAGAATTACGATTACAGTACGGGCGGGCTCACCACGTTACGGGACGGTCTGCGTCGATCTTTGAACCTGATTTCAGTGCGGATGGTTCAGGAATTGGTTCCGGCCCGGGAAGTGAAAACCATGGCTCAGCGCATGGGAATCACCACCAATATCCGGGCTGTGGACGCCATTGCCCTGGGAACTTCGGAAGTGTATTTGATGGATGTGGTGGCGGCCTACGCCGTTTTCGATAATGCCGGTGTGTATAGCAAACCTTTCGGTATCAACCGCGTCGAGGATCGCTATGGCAATGTGATTGCCCGCTATGTTCCCGAGCAGGAAGAAGTGTTGAGCGAGGAAACGGCCTACCTGATGACCAATCTGATGCAATCGGTCATGGACGCCGGAACCGGGGGCAGCGCCCGGTGGAAATATTTATTTCATTATCCGGCGGCGGGAAAAACCGGGACGACCCAGGGCCGGAGTGATGCCTGGTTTGTCGGTTTTACCCCGTATATTGTCGCCGGTGTCTGGTTCGGGATTGATTCCTACCCCATCAGCCTGGGGCCAAACCGTGAAGGCAGTACGGCAGCGCTTCCCGCCTGGGCCCGGTTTATGCGGGAATCCCATAAATTACTGAACCTGCCGAAAAAAGATTTTGTGCGTCCCAAAGGCGTGATTGAGGTGCAGATTTGTTCGGTAACCAAGAAGAAACCTACTTCGGCATGTCCGGTGGAAACCGAGGTCTTTAAAAAAGGAACCGAACCGACCGAAACCTGCGATATTCACCGCCCTTATTGAGCGGGATCAAGCGCATAAATCAACGGTTCGGGTGCCGGACTTTCATCACTGATTTTGTAGGCGGAGAGGGCCATCTCACAGCCGGTTTTCAAGCGGGTTTCATCGGAGCAGAAGCAGATCAGTAAAGGTTCTCCGGCCTCCACGTTGTCCCCCGGTTTTTTAAGCACTTCCATTCCGGCCGTAGGATCGATACTATCTTCGGTCACCTTCCGTCCGCAGCCCAATTCAACCGTTGCCCAACCTAACCACCTAACCGGGTAGTATCCAGCGATTGGATAACACCGGTTTCAGGAGCCCGGACTTCTGCACGGTGACCGGGCTGATTCAACTGGTCAGGAGTTTGAAAATCATCCGGATTTCCGCCCTGGGCAGCCACCATTTCCAGGAATTTTCCATAGGCGCTGCCGTTCCGAAGATGTTCCCGAAGTATTTGTTTGGCCGCTTCAACGTCGCCGACCTTCCCGGATTGAATCATCAGACGAGCTCCCAATTCCAGGGTCAGGATCCGCGTATCCTCGGGGCCGGTGCCATTCAATACATCCACGGATTCCAGCACCTCGCACCACACTCCGGAAAACCGGCCCAGGGGCTGGTTCATATTGGTATAGAGCACATCGGTCCGAACACCGAAAGCATTCCCGATCG
>JAADFQ010000159.1 GCA_013152835.1 FCB group bacterium | reverse complement strand
ATCGAAAAAGGCGAATTGTCCCTGGACAGCACCTTGATATTCCATCGGGAAACGATTAACTATCCCTGGAAAAATGATGATGCAATTGCCCGTTTTGCAGAAGGTGAGGATATCTCCATTGGGAAACTTCTGGCGTACAGTATCACCTTCAGTGATAATTATGCCAGCATCTGGCTCCAACAACTGGCCGGGACCGGCACGGCCATCAACGCCTGGCTGGATCTGAACGGTTGGAATCAAACCCGGGTCAACTCCCGAACCGTTGGACGTGAAAGCGATTGGGAGCAATATGGTTGGGGACAATCCACGCCACGGGAAATGACAAGATTTCTGGTTCGCATTCGAAATGGAGACGTGGTATCACCCCGGGCCAGTGAGGATATGTATCGATACCTAACGCGGATTTATTGGGACGGAACGGCCCTGTCTCAGATCCCGCCCACCGTTCAAACGGCCTCCAAACAGGGTGCGGTGGACGAGGCCCGTTCGGAAGTTGTGCTGGTTAACGCACCTCACGGCGATTATGTTTTCTGCGTCATGACCAATCATCAAACGGATCAAAGTTGGAATAACCATAATGAAGGTTTTGTACTGTTGCGGGCCGTTTCCAAACTGCTTTGGGAAACCTTTGAACCGGAATCAACATGGCATCCGGCGGAAGGAATAGAAGAATTCCGGAAGTAAATATGACCGGATCATCAAGTGTTAAATTGGGATTCCGTGCTACGATAAGGAGGGTTGATAACGAAGATAACCGGATTATCATTAGATTCCTTTAGTGAATTCATTATTTGGTACCAAAATTCAGTTGCAGAAAACCTGAAACCGTTTCATGGACCAAACACCTCATAACAAATCAGGCAATCAACCGTTCCCAGGCACGGTGGCAGAACTCCGGCGCCAGTTGGACTACTATCGCGATGTTATAGAATCCATCGGCGATGGATATTTTGAAGTGGATCTGGAAGGGAATATTACCCAGGTTAACGAAGCCTTATGTCAAATCACGGGTTATTCACGGAAAGATTTAATCGGTTTAAATAACCGGGATTACACTACGCCGGAAACCGCTCGAAAAATGTATGACATTTTTCATTCCATTTATACTACCGGAAAATCGGCTCAGGTAGAAAACTATGAGGTGATCAACGTTTCCGGGGCGCACCAGCTCTTTGAACTCAGCGCTTCATTAATCCTGGACAGCGCCAATCGACCGGTCGGTTTCCGCGGTGTAGTCCGCGATGTCACCGAGCGCCATCAAATGGAAATTGCGCTCCAGGAAAGTGAAGCCCGATATCGCCATGTATTCAATGCCATACCTGATTCTCTCCTGGTTGTGGATGACCGGGGTTTTTGTATGGATGCAAATTCAATGGCCCGCGAACAATTTATTCCCAAAGATCAAGATATCCACACCCTCAATTTCAAGGATTGTCTGGATTCATCAGCCTCAAAAATCATGAATCAATTCATGGAGGCGGTGCGCTTCCGGGGATTTTTCCACCGGGAAATCACTGCCCGGTCCGCTATCGGTGAAACCTTCACCGCCGATCTCCGTGGTTCTACAATTGTATTGGAAGGCGAACCGCACTTCCTGGTGATGTTTCGGGATATTACCGAATTGAAAGAGCGGGCCAGAGAAACCCGGTTACAAAATCGCGACTTAACCCTGTTAAACGAAATTAATATGGCGGTGAATACCGGTGAATCCCTGGATGAAATCATTGATCGAATCGCCCAGGGGACCAAAGAAATGTTCTCGGGTCTGGGAGCAGCCATCTATATTCTGGACGAGAAAAAACAGGCACTGGTTCTTAGGAATACTTCGATCCTTCAACCTTTTTTAAACCGGGTTAGACCCATCATCGATATCACCTCGCCTGAATTTGTGATTCCATTAAATTCCAGGCACTTATATCTGGATGTTCTGTGGTCGGGAAAATCCCGATATTTCCTCACTGCCGCCGATATACACGAGGTTTTGGCTTCCTTTGCTGGATTAGCGCCAATTAAGTCTCGTCTCCTAAAACGAATGACCGGCACTCTGTTGGGTCAGATATACCGGATTCTCGGTCTCAGGGAAATCTATACCGTTCCCCTGATCTCTGATGGTGAACCACTTGGAATCATGGATATGGGGACACGGACTAATTACACGCTCGATGATTTGCGGCGAATCGACCGTTTGGCTAGACAGGTTACGACGATTATCCGTCGGGTCCAGGCCCAGGAAGAACGGAAAGTGGCTTTGGAGCTGGCTCAAAGAGCCGACCGGGTTAAGACACTGTTCCTGGCAAATATGTCTCATGAAATTCGTACACCGTTGAACTCGATACTTGGTTTTAATGAAATACTAAAGAATGAATATGAGTCTTCCGCCCCAGACAGATTAAAACCAATTTTTAGCATGGTAAGAAATAGCGGTGAACGACTTTTCCGAACCGTGCACGAAATTCTTGATATTTCACAGATTGAATCAGGAACTTTTACCCTGAAACCGGAATCGTTTGATCTGGTCCCGATCCTGGCGGATACGATCCTCACACTAGAGCCGCAGGCTTTGGAAAAAGGACTCACATTAACCTTTGACAGTTCCTTGTCTTCATTAACGATTACCGCTGATCGCTATTGTATTACCCAGGCAATCAGTAATCTGGTAGAGAATGCTATAAAATACACGGAGGAAGGTTGGATAGATGTTAAAATGAAGCGGAAAAATGGGACGACCCAATTAGTAGTAGAAGATTCCGGGATTGGTATTGCTGAAGATTACCTGGAGCGGATGTTTGATACCTTCTCCCAGGAGAGCACCGGAACAACCCGGCGTTTTCAGGGCATTGGGCTGGGACTTAGTCTGACGAAACGATATCTGGATATGAATCAGGTCTCTCTGGATGTTCACAGCATTAAGGGAAAAGGTACCCGGTTTGTTCTTCAATTTCCCGATTCCTGATTGATGGCGACTGCACCCCACCTGCTTGTTGTAGAAGATGATCCCGATATTCGGGAGTTGATTGTCCATCATTTAATTACTGAATCCTATCGAATCAGTGAAGCCGCCAACGGGGAAGAAGCCTGGAAAAAAATTGCCGCCCTTCCACCGGACTTGGTGGTTCTTGATCTTATGCTCCCGGGCATAAGTGGACTGGAGGTTTGCCGGCTCATGAAACGGAATGTCAAAACAGAAAACTGCGCAATTCTGATGCTCACGGCCCTGGGTAGCGAAGAAGATATTGTCCGTGGACTAAATCTGGGCGCTGATGATTATATAACCAAGCCTTTCAGCCCAAAAGTTCTACTGGCCCGAATTGCCGCCCTCCTGCGCCGACGGAAAACAACGCCTGATCAACAAGTCGGTGACGAGCTTGTTCTTGGGGATATGATTCTTTCCACACGGCGCCGGGAAGTATTTATTGGCGGCGACCCGGCACGGCTGACCTATACCGAATTCCAGATTCTTGAATTCCTGGCCAGGAGAGAAGGCTGGGTGTACACCCGTGGACAAATAATCGACTGTATCCGAGGTGATGATTATCCGGTTACGGAACGATCGGTAGATTTTCAAATTGTTGGTCTGAGAAAAAAACTGGGTTCCATGGGGTCCTGGCTGAAAACCGTTCGCGGTGTGGGGTATACGTTTAAAAAACCGGAATGATCTCCCGCTCCTA
>JAADFQ010000158.1:19093-30463 GCA_013152835.1 FCB group bacterium | reverse complement strand
CGAAATACCGTATTCTTCCTCCCACCCGTTCCTTAAGCTTGGAAAAGACCAATTTATCGGCAATTTTGAATTTTAATGCCAGTAAGCCGGTTGGTTGTTGATTGCGCTGAAACAATTTGGCCGCACGTGCACCAACGCCAAGTGCCCACCAGAATATTTTCTGCCGTATCGGTGGGTCATTACTTACTTTATCCAGAACCTTGGCATACATTTTTTCATAGAGCCGGGGAACTGACGTCATCACTGTAGGATGGACTTCACCCATATTTTCCGCTACCGTGTCGATGCTCTCAGCGTAGTACACCGTACTACCGGCGGAAAAGGCGCGGTATAATGCCCGACCATTCGTTCAAAACTGTGAGAGAGGGGCAGGAACGATAAAAATACATCCTCTTCACTAACGGAGATTGCCTTACAACCGGCCTGCACATTCGAGACCAGGTTTTTATGAGTTAGCATTACGCCCTTCGGATTACCAGTCGTTCCACTGGTATAAATCAATGTTAACAGATCGTCCGGAGACACCTGTTTTGCGGATTCGCGGACCGAAAATCCCTGATCAACTTCCGATTTCCCCAATTCGATTACGGAATCCATGGTAATGACATGGTCATCGTCGGCAAATGAGTTATTCATGGTAATAATTTTTTCCAGTTTTGGACTATCATCGATGAAACCCAAAACCTTTTCCACCTGTGATTCATCCTCAGCAATAATTATTTTTGCTTCTGAATCATCAACGATATACTTTATCTGATGAGGTATTAAAGTAGGATAGACCGTGACGGTGGCTGCACTAAGACAGGTAATTGCATAATCCGATATAGCCCACCGTGGATTGTTCGTGGATAGGATCGCTATTTTATCATTCTTTTGCACACCCAACTTCTTTAACCCGGCGGCAAATGAATTTACTTTCTCATAAGTCTCATTAAAGGTTAAACCAACCCACTTCCCATCCACCTTTTCAAAAAAGGCATCATGATTTCCATATTGATCAATGGTATTGAAAAAAAGTTCAGGTATTGTAGTGTATGACATCGTATCCTCTCCCTCTATCTGATTAAGGTCAAATATATTGACAAATCTTCATTCAGTCCGCTAATTTCTTTCACAGTTTCAACCCTAAAAAATGCCGGGGTGGCGGAACTGGTAGACGCGCCGGTCTCAAACACCGGTGGAGGCAACTCCGTGTCGGTTCGATTCCGACCCTCGGCACTCCCTCCTTCCAGTAATACTTTAACCATCATAATTTTCTTGATTTTGATCTAATAATCTTTTACTTTAACCACCGAGGCGCTGGTTTAGTGCCTTTGGTATGTGGTTGGGGCAGTGATTCATTTTGTTCCGAGGTCAATATGAACTCTGCCCCGTTTTGTTACAAAAAGGCCGACGAATGTCGGCCTTTTCTGATTGTTTAATGCTTGCTTTCAATCTTATTTACGGCCCTTTTTCTTCTTACCTTCCTCTTCAGCCGCAAGTTTATCGTTGATCTTTTTCAGGTCATTTTGGAGTAACGTAATATTCTGTTCGATATCAGAAAATCGGCGATTCGTTCTACGTCGCTGACTATCAAAGGCATCCTGTTGATCCTGAATATCTTGCTTAACCGAGACAAATTCTTTCTCCGTAGCCCGTTTGAATTCTCCCAGATTATAATCGACTTCTTCAATCATACTGATCAGCGAGTCTGCTGTTCTGTGGATCAGATCGGTATTCGCCAATATATCTTTTTGGGCTCTCTGCAAATGTTTTCCCCGTCCAATAAATTGAAGGTTTAGTTTGCGCAGATCCTCAGAAAATTTCGTGTTGACTTCATCCACATGCTTTAATTGTTTTGTTTCCAGCACATTCATCCGTTCCAGAACTTGGGTGTATGTATATTGAATATACCCGCCACCAGCCAGAAGGATAATCATTAATCCGAATATGACTTTATCTTTTACGCTCATTGGTTCCTCAGTTATTTTTTATCCAGATTTTCCAGTTTCCGTTCCCAGGCGCTGAGTTCACGCTGCTCCTGGACCTCTTTTTCCGGTACCGGTTGATCCTTTAATTCTTCCGAATTTTCTCTAAGTTTTTGAAGTAATAGACTTTTCCGATCTGTATTGGCTTTGAGTTGCTCCATCAATGAAGCGATTTCATCATTGAAATCACTAATCGTCTTTTCCATGCGCAAAACCAATTCATCCATTAATGCTTTTCCATAGGACTCATCGATAACCTCAATGAGATTATCAAATTTCTCCGACAAATAACTTTGCCGGCTTTCCTCTGTTTCAAACAGTTGGTCCATAGATTAAAATTACCGATAGATGTTTCAAAGATAAAATGGAAAATCCCAAAGTCTCAGGAAGATTTTTTCACCCAGCCATAATTCCCGAACTCTTCCTCAAGTGGTTCGAATATTTTTACCTGAAGTGAATAAGGAAACCGGTCAACGGCATGAAACTCGGTCATTGATTTCCCCGCAATTGCCGTCTCCGAATCACGTTTGTAGACATATTTCCCTCCGGTAACGGTCACTTCAATCCAATCTGTTACTTCAATGACCAATGAATAATCATAGCGCCGAACATCTTTCCGCACCTTTCTCTGCTTCGTGACCAGGGTCCGTGATTCGATGATTTTATAATCAACTTCATATTCCAGTGAATCCAATACCGTTTGCAATTGGGCAAATACAACTTTGGGATCACCTTCATAACTGTAGACTCTTTTCATCCGGCGGGGATGAATACAAGTCGATATCTGAAGCGTCAGGAATGCAAGAAGAAAATATTTCACTCCGGCTTATCAATACAGATCAAAAACCGAAGGTCCTGTATCGACCGGTTGATGAGGTTCCACCCGGATCATGTAATCCGGATTATAGTAGGCCAGCTTCAATTGAGAGGTACCGGAAAGAACCGGATAGATCGTCTGTGTATCCTGGACGAATGATATCAGGAGTAATTCAATCTGTACCGGGCCTGCCTGCCATGAATTATGTTGATAATTCCTGGAGTAATCAATGTCCAGTGGATTCGAGCTGGTCATCATTGGTCCCGTGATCGATAAACTGGAGCCGGTTGGATTCGAATAAAGTTGGGTCAATATTTGACTGATCTCTTGGAATTTTTTATCATGAGCATCCTGGTCAAAGGGATCTAAAGGATAAGAAATTTCTACTTTCCAAAATCCGCTATCCGAATAAAAGTAGGACATTAGAACCGTGTCAGGTCCCAAAACAGTTCGGAAGGTAACCGAACTGCTGTCCCGTGAATAAAACGGTTCTGTCAGGCGCTCTATTCGCGGATGAATCCCCGACATAGTTCCCCAGCGATACCCCTTATATCCGTAATCCAAAGAAAGATCTGGCGGTTCCTGGGACTCAACAACTTGATTTAGGGAATCCGATATTTCATCGGTGGACAATACAGTCCCGATGGAATCCGTGGTCTGAAAGACAGATCCGATTGTATCGGGTGTATTGATTGCCACTCCGATAGAATCATTGAAATTTATGGGGCTAACTGTTGAATCTGAGTCAGCGATCGATATGACGAGCGGGGAAAAGGTTGAATCCCGGTCTGTAGAATCAACGGAAACCACCTGCATGGAATCGGAAACATCATCGGTCAAGCCAAGAATTTGTTCAACCGATGGCAAACTGTCTTCGTTACTGATCTGCAATGGATCGACAATCCGGGTCGAATCATTTGCCTGTGCCCAGATTAGAGCACCGATAAATATCGTTATGGTTACTATTTTCCCTCGGTTCATAAGATTACCCGTTCAAGTAAAGGTTTAATTCTCTGGTTCAATAAAAAATACGGTAATCGATTTCTTTATTCCAAACGGTATTCCGGCCTATCGGATTACCGTTCCAATCCGATTCAGGCGGGGAATCCATGAATCCAGATCCAGGGAGAAATAAATAAATAACGCCTCGCCCAGAATCAAATTTTCGGGTACGAATCCCCAAAATCGGGAGTCAAGGCTGTCGTCCCGGTTATCGCCCATCGCCCAATAATAATTTTGTTCAATAACGTATTCTTTCATGTCGCGGACCGGTCTACCGTCGATGAAAAGATATTGGATTTCATTCGATGTTAATGTGATGGACCAGGGATTCAACAGCGTTCCCTTCGGATAATAATTATCGAATACATTTCTTCGCCCTTTCCGGCGATATAAATCATTTGGATCGGTTATCGTAAAGGAATACTTTAAGTTGCCTTTCTGAAGGGTCACTTTATGGCCATCCATAATCATCAGTGGTAATAGGAACTCCCAATTTGTTTCGGTATTAATGGAGACAACATCACCCTCGCGGGGAATACGGATCGCCTTAAAGAAATCTTTATTTCCCTGGTCCCCTAAAAATATTTCCCGCTGCTGGTAAGATTCCGGAAGCATGGAGCCGATATATTTTCCATGTTTCGGCAAAGGAAATTCCTGTGAATTCACATACACTTTTCGGGCTCTGACTTCCAGCGTATCACCCGGTTCGGCAATACACCGCTTTACATATTTATGATATTGATCCCGAGGATATTTAAAAATAATCACATCTCCCTGGTGGGGATTTTTAAATTCCGGGAAGCGGTAATAAGGGATACTAAATCCCATGTCTGTATATGGAACCCCAATCCAATCCGGGGTTCTCAAACCATAGACAAATCGATTTCCGATTAAGAAATCGCCGGTCATAATCGTATTTTCCATACTCCCGGTGGGCACGATGTACGCCTCAACGATGGTAACTTTTAACAGCAAGGCAATGATAATTATCGTCGCCAGTGATCGAATCTCGTAAATAATCTTTTTCATTTTCGGTTTCAAGTAATGAATCTCATCTTTCTGCAATTAGGCCGGAAGTTTACTCAGCTCCTCCAATCGCCTCATAATGAATTATCTCCGGTCCTCCCTTTTTGATATTCACAAATATGGCATCCAGCCGGATGTCGCCGGTCCATGAACTTTCTCCCAAATAACAGTCCACAGCCTGATACAATTTTTTCAGTTTTTGTTCATCAATTTTCTCCAATAGGAGATCCCGGGACATTTTATGGGCCGTTTTAACTTCCGCAAATACCAGCGTATCGCTTTTCCGGCAAATAATGTCCAACTCACCGAAAGGAGCGGAATGGTGGTTCATTTCCAACATTTCGTATCCTTTTTGCACTAAATAGAGAGCTGCCATTTTCTCTCCCAACCAACCGATTTTGTTTTCTGACCTTAACCAGGAAATGGATGGCAGATTCTCCTTCACCGGCCGAAAAGATTTACGATGGATCGGTGAAGCTTTATATTCCATTAAAGCATTCATATGTTCTCGGGTTCCATACCCTTTATGCTTTTTAAGTCCATATTCCGGGAGGATAATATCAAGTTTTTCCATCCAACGGTCACGTGATACTTTGGCCATGACCGAGGCTGCCTGAATACAAGGAATTTTATTATCACCGTCAATAATCCCACGATTAGGAATAATTTGAGTCGGGAGTTTCTGCCCATCGATAAGGGCATTATCCGGTTTCACCTTCAGATTTCCCAGTGCGATTTGCATGGCTTTAAAGGTTGCCTGCAGGATATTGATACGATCAATGGTTTGATTATCCACGAATCCTACGGCCCAATCCACAGCCTGTTCGGCAATGGCATCAAAGGCAATGTTCCGTTGGCTGGCGTGGCGTCATTTTCTTGGAGTCCTTTAATCCGGGAATATCATATGATTCCGGTAGAATCACGGCTCCGGCTACGACAGGACCTGCGAGGCATCCACGACCGGCTTCGTCTACGCCGGCAATTATTTCCATATTAACGAATCAAGTTGGTCATTATGCATTCGAATCCACAAAGCCCCTGAGTTATCGGTTCGATGAATTCGTATTTTGCGATGTTTTAACCGCTTTAATACGATTGGCGAGGGATGCCCAAATTTATTCCGGGCGCCTACGGAAATTACGGCAATTCGCGGATTAATCGCGTCCAGGAATTCCGGTAGCGTTCCCGTGATTGATCCATGGTGGCCCAGTTTCAATAATTCAGTGTTCGGCAGGACCCAACGGGACATGAGTTCACGTTCACCCTGCATTTCCAAATCACCCATCAATAAACAAACCAGATTTCCATCCGAAACCGAAATAACAACACTTCGGTTATTGATATTCCCATTTTTATCCGAACTGTTTGGCGGCCAGAGAAACTGGATTCCGGTCATTTTCCCGCCATTGATCATCGTACCGGTTCGGTTGGTATCAACGACAATACCGGCGCTGTCGAGAAGCATATAAAACCGGGTTTCCTGATGACTGTTTGTCCTGGAATTGTTCGTTATTACCGTATCCACCGGGATCGATTGCACTACCGACAATAACCCGCCCAAATGATCACTATGGGGATGGGTCAGAACAATCCAATTGAAGTGGGTTATACCTAAAAAGCGGAAAACGGGTAAAAGAATATCCTGGCCGGAGTCGCGCCAGTAATTTTTCGGACCTCCATCAATCAACACCGTGCGCTGATCCGGTAATCTAATAATCATGGAATCACCCTGTCCCACATCCAGGAATAGAATCTCCAGTTCCAAAGGTTTGACAGCCCAGCTCCAGGTAACTCCAGTGAGTAAAATCAAGGATAGAAAAAGTCCCGGTTTGAATCGCTTCCGATTCAAAATAAACAATATCCCTGACAAACCAGAATAGATCAGGGCAACCAACACGAATGGCGAACCGGAAAGAGTGATTGATGCCCAATCTATCCCGGCTAAAACGGAAGCAATCCATGAAATAATTTCATTCAGAAAAAAGATGGCCTGGGAGACGGAATACCCGATCATCGGAATCCCTACACTAATCAGGAGTAAAAATCCAAGCGATACTATTATGCCGATTAAGGGGACAATTAAACTGTTTGCCATCAATCCGATCAATGGTATCGTATGAAACATGGATAATGTAATCGGCAATGTTCCCAACTGTGCCGCCAGGGAGACCAGTACCAATCCATAAATTCCCCTTAGTTGGGCATTTTTATAAGAACGAATTCGTAACGGTCCGGGCAACCCGGGTTCGATAAACTCCAAAAAGCCGATAATGGAAATAACAGCAAGAAAGCTGAGCTGAAATCCGGCTTTGAAAAGACTGGTTGGATTAACACCAAGCATAATCAGAGCGACCGCACCAATAATATTAAGGGGATTCGGCCGTCGATTGAAAAGCGGCGCCAACATATAGAGTCCACTCATACTTGCGGCCCGAATTACCGACGGTCTAAACCCTGTAAGTGCCGTATAAAAACCCAAACCTGCCAGAATAATAATTCGGTCCCAACCCCAGGGAATACGCATTATTCTAACGATAATGATCAGAATTAAGAGGATATATCCCACATGCAAACCGGAAACCGCTAAAACATGGATTACTCCAATTCGCTGAAATTCCTGAATCAATCCCGGATCCAAATCATCTTTATTCCCCAGAATTAATGCGGTAAGTAACGGCCCCGATCGACGATCCAAATTGTTCTCAAACCTTTTCTGAATCCAATACCTGATACATTCCAGATATTGACTCGGTCTTTTTTGTTCTGAAGGGATAACTGCAATGTTACTTGAATCATTCAGACTCATTCGCCCGATTACTTTTCGGAATAGGTAGAATCGGTGGTAATCAAATTCTCCGGGATTCCGCGGTCCTCCAATTTCAGATAGGATTCCGTTGGAAATTTTCAGGACATCACCAGTGGAACAGGCAATTGAATCCCGTGAATAGAGGAAAATTCCGAATGATGCGCGTAATTTTAATTCCGAATCCTTCGGATTCAGGGATACGAGATGATACCGAAACTTTCCGGATTTTGTTTTTCGAATGGCCTGCACAACTCCCTCAAGATTCATTGATCGCGAATAATACGGATGTAATAGTGATTCCGTAGTAATTAGACCCTGATAGTTAACGGCCATCCAGATCCAGCCCAGAATGAAAACAATTCCCGAAATGAGTATTAATTTCAATCGGAATTTCCGAAAATAAAAAAGCAGTACGCCGCCAATCGCTGTAAGGATGATCAATCCGAAGAGTATATTTTGACTTGCCCATATTCCCAGACTAAAGAATATGGCACACCAGAATAAAGGTATTTTACTGAATAACCCAGAACGATCTGATTTCATCTATAGTCGAACCCGAATGTTTAAGAATCCGGTGATAATTTAGTAAATAATTTTCCATTTTGTCACTCTCCGAACCTGCACGTAAACTTCAGCTTAATAACTCCAGTAAAATGAGGATAATATGAGCCGAAAAACCGCCGGACTGATTGCTTTTGGAATTATCGTTTTCGTTTTGTACGCATTTGGAATTGAATTTTATAACGCTGTGTGGACCTTCCCTGCCAACCGGGCTATCCCGCTAATGATTCTTGCATTGGTGGGTACAGGTGTTTTCACATCGATCAAGCTGGGGTTTCCCCAGATTCGCTACTTCTGGCACGGAGTCCAGGTCACCCGCGGGATATATGACAATCCCGAAGATGAAGGCGATTTGAATCATTTCCGCGCCTTGTCCACAGCCCTTTCGGCCACCGTGGGAATCGGTAATATCGCCGGTGTAGCGACGGCTCTGTATTATGGCGGACCGGGGGCCCTGTTCTGGATGTGGGTAACGGCATTTTTTGGAACGACGTTAAAATTCGCAGAAAGTACATTGGCGCTGAAATATCGAACCGTCGATGAACAGGGTTTCACACACGGTGGTCCTATGTATACTATTGAACGCGGTCTGGGCAAAAACTGGCGCTGGCTGGCCGTTACCTTTGCCGCCTTCGCTATTATTTGTTCCTTTGCTACCGGGAATGCCATTCAATCCTTTACCGTTTCAGATCAAATCTATTCGGAATTTGCTCAGGTTTTGGGTACCCAGCATTTCCTGACTCTGAAGCACCAGATATGGTCCGGATTCAACCTTTCCATCGAACAGGTTTTCAATGGCTTGGCAATGGCCGGTATCGTAGCCCTGGTAATTATCGGCGGTATTCGCCGTATCGGAAAGGTCACCGGTTACCTGGCACCGATCATGGGCATTATTTATGTTATATCTGCATTCCTTATTCTGGTAGCGCACCTGTCAACCCTGGGAGAGAGTTTTAAACTGATCTTCACAATGGCATTCAATCCACCGGCCCAAATCGCCGGAGTCGGAGGCGGAACGTTCCTGGTCATCATGAACACCATGCTCTGGGGAGTGAAGCGCGGTCTCTATTCTAATGAAGCCGGGCAAGGCAGTGCCGCCATCGCACACTCGACCGCAAAAACGAAATATCCCGTCCGGGAAGGCTCGGTCGCCATGCTGGGACCCTTTATCGATACGATCGTCATTTGCACTCTTACCGGACTTTCCATTCTAGTCACCGGCGCCTGGCATCACACTGAATTTTATGTCAATCGGATTGATCCCAGCTTTGCCGGTGATTTGCTGAACAGCAGTCTGCTCACTTCTTTTGCTTTTAAAGAGGGACTTTCCTGGATCTTCGGTTACGGAGACAAAATCATCACTCTTTCAGTGCTTCTTTTTGCCATTTCCACAGCCATTAGTTGGTCCTTTTATGGAGACCGGGCCACCGATTACCTGTTTGGAGAACGGGCAATTTTACCCTATAAATGGATCTATGTCGCTTTTGTATTCATTGGTGGTATTGCCTCTCTGGAACCGGTCTGGGCTTTCGGTGACGCCGCGCTTGGATTCATGACCTTTCCCAATCTTATTTCCCTGATCTTACTCTCCGGTGTCTTAAAGAAGATGACGAAGGAGTATTTTGCTAAGGACTGGAAGAAGACTTGAGTCTCGAACGCAGTGAATTAGCCGAGCTATTCGAAAGCGCCAAAGAATTTGCCCGGGAGGCAGCCCGGGTTCTGATTCACCGTTCAGAAAATATAGCCCACGTACAGTTTAAGGGGAAAACCGATCTGGTGACCGATGTGGACCGGGAATCGGAAGAACTTTTAATCAAACGGATTCAGGATCGCTACCCCGATCATGGTATTCTGGCGGAAGAAAGTGATGAAATAAAAACCGCTTCTCCATTTACCTGGGTAATCGATCCCCTGGATGGTACGACGAACTATGTGCATGGATATCCGGCCTGGGCAGTATCCGTTGCCATAACCTGGAAAGGCACTCCGGTCATAGGTGTAGTAGTTGAACTGCCCATGAATCGAATCTACTCCGCTTTTTCCAATGGCGGGGCCTGGTGCAACGACCAGACAATCCATCCTGCAAATCCCGTTTCTCTGGAACAATCCCTGTTGGTGACCGGATTTGGTTATGAACATGGTGAACGCTGGCGGAAAAATATGCGTTTATTTAAGCAATTGACCGACCAGTCTCAGGGAGTACGTCGGCTCGGTTCGGCAGCTATCGATTCCTGTCACTGTGCGGCAGGGTTCGTTGATGCGTATTGGGAATTGGATATTAATCCCTGGGACATCGCCGCAGGGGTCTGTATTGCGCGTGAAGCCGGGGCCATCGTTTCGACGCCGGGATCGGATGAAGTTTCGATTTACCAAGGCAATATTTTAATTGCCGCTCCATCAATATTTGCTGTGCTGAATCGACTCATTCAGGGTACGCTGTCACCGAATCCAGTATCGACCTAATTCGTCCTTTCCGATCCCAATGCGTAATTCCTGTCCTACCCGCAGCGGTCCTACTCCTTCGGGTGTTCCCGTATAAATCAAATCTCCCGGGAAAAAAGCGCTGAATTGAGAAATGTCCGAAATCAATTCCGTAACCGGGAAAATCATATCATGCATCCTTCCTTCCTGAACGCGCTTACCGTCAATTTCTAACCAGTAATTCTCTTTCCAGCGGGGATCGTTCGCAGGGAGGATGGAAGTCAGAACCGCTGACTGATGAAAACTTTTTGATCGAAACCAAGGTAAACCTTTGGCCTTGAATTCCGACTGAAGATCACGCAGCGTTAAGTCCAGACCTAAACCCAGTCCGGCAATAACACCTTCGGCGGCCGTGACGGATATATTGCGTCCCGGTTTCCCGATAAGCACGACAATTTCCAATTCGTGATGAACATTTACTTCCGGGGGAAGATAAATATCGGGTCCTTGTGTCAGGGCTGCAGGCGATTTACTAAATACAATCGGATGTTCAGGAACCGGCGCATCCATTTCCCGTGCGTGATTCCTGTAATTTCGGCCGATACAATATAGCGTCCCAACCCGATAAATCCGTCCATCCGGCCCCTGCACTTCCGGTGGGGTGATCATGGCCGAAGCTCCGCGACGGAGATATTGATCAACTGATTAATGGTCAATCTACCTGTGTCGGTAACTCTCCCAATGGTCGTCGACGGAACGCCGGCATTCAT
>JAADFQ010000158.1:0-18967 GCA_013152835.1 FCB group bacterium | reverse complement strand
CTATTCAGAAGCGAACGAACGGCAGTGCACGCCAGTCCTCCAGCACCCACCGGATTTGCCGAACGAATCAATCCACTTTGGATCCCCTGTAGAACAACATCCTGAATCCGGGTCTCCATTGTTAAATCGACAGCCGGAACAGGTCCACCATATTTTCCATAGATTTCTCGTAAAAACAGACTACCTCCCAATTCGCCCCGATGACTACCCAGTAAAGAAATAAAATCCCCATCGTTTTGATAACCCCAGCCCATGAACTCCTGCTTCCTTTCGGCAACAGTGTGGACAGCACACTGCAAATCCAAGCCAGTTTCAGTAGTATTCACAGTGCGCGCAATCATTTGCAGCCCAAGGATTCGTAAAGCGGAATCGGTGGCCTCCAATAATTGAAGGCCCTGCCAAGTTGTATCCTCCGATAGTGCCGGTAACCAGAAGTTGATATCAATGTACCGAGCTTTAAGACCGACACAGGATAATTGTCGCACCGCATTGGCGACGACCAACTGGCCACCTGCTCGCGGATCGATAGTTATGAAATACTCATTATCAGGAATTGCCGAAACCCAGATGTATTCATCATCCAGTCGTAACAACCCAATGTTCTGGTATGATCTGGATTGAACGGTTTGAATTGTCGGTCTGGCTCCTTTTACGATGGTAACCATCCTGATCAACGTTTGATTCCAATCGTAATGTTTATCCAGGTCCTCGATTGACCAGTCAGAAGTCAATTCGGGATTCGGAATCGAAGCTCCGTGGGTAAAACTTTTGGATGTAAAATCAAGGGCCTGCACCGGTATTTGAATATGATCGGCTTCACAGTGAATTTCACGATGATCCTGGAATGTGCCGGTTAATAGAGGATTGAGGGAATTAATTTGAGAATTCGCTTGATGCAGGCCATCGTACCATAATAAAACGGTCGGCTCCGCTATTTCCGCCAAATTATGGATGAGGGATTGTTCGACGGATATGCCTAACTCGGTTTTCTTAACAAAACATAGAAACGAATCCATACACATGTCATTCAATTGGATACTATGAATATTTATTCCCAATTTGGCCAATCGTGATCTTTCGGTGGGTTCTTTATTCGGGATGATAGCCCAGCGATCATTTACATTCGGTCCTGATTCCGGCAATGTATCTTTCTTATAAATCGTTCGGTATCCTTTGCCTGTTTTATTCAAATTATTCACTAACCAGCGGACTTTCGGTCTTTTATTCGTTTTCAACCGGTATGATCTACGACCTTGATTCATGATAATTTCTTCAAACAAGGCATCATCGGGTTCATCAGTGATCATGTTATCTGTTGTTATATCTTTGTTTATACTATGTGTGCTAATATTAATCGTTAGGTTATCTTTTATTATGAATTCATCCGGAATCTCACGCTTGGCTTGTACATCCAAACGATCCAGTGTCTCATGGTAAACCCGATTTTTTACCCGTTCACGGTTAAAACAGGCCAGCAGCAGTAATTCCGATGGATTGGGATTTCGCCCAAGAATCGATTGAATGGCTTCTTTATCTTTAGCAGTAAGATTTTCCAAATATTGTTCAGAACATTTCATCATTTCAGTTCTCCGCAATTTCCTTCAGCGTAAGTTGAATACTATCCCAGCTAAAACCTTTGCGTTGAAGAAAAGTAAAAAATTTCTGGCGGTCTTTCGCTGACTTTCCCTCAACAGAAAAAATACCTTTTTTTCCACACCAGTACTGAATCAAATCCGTTTCCGGAAACTCCTCATAAACTGTAGCAAGGGTGGATTCAATTAATTCAGGCTCCAATCCGAATCCACGTAGTTTATTACGTACAATCACCGGACCGAGATTACGAAGCCGGACCTGATCCCGGGCAAACGCCATTCCGAACTTTCGATCATCAATATATCCTTTATTCACAAGCTCCTGGACAACCTGCTTGACCTGACTTGCAGCAAATCCTTTTTCAGTCAACCGCCGGATCAGTTCCGCCTGACTGCGTAAACGATACGATAACAACCGGAAGACCGCATCTTTGATGGTTTGATCGGATGGCGTGTTTGTTTCCAATAGATTTCGATTATATGGTGGTTACCGGAAGTACCGGTTCAGTTAACCGTGTCCATCGGGTAAAGCTGCACCACTATGCTCAGGGAGGGTAATATCGTGATCAACAATCATAATAGATAAAATTCATCGTATGCCAAAACCGCAGCGTTTCCCAAATCATCATCGTTATCGTATACAGAATTCTTCTAGGCGTTGTCCTTCTCTACGGTTGACTCCAATCCCATAAAGGCTTTTACTTTTTCCACAATTTCATTCATCGTAGCCGGATTATCTTTCATGAATAATTTCGCGTTTTCCCGTCCCTGACCGATTTTAATATCCCCATAGGAATACCAGGCGCCTGTTTTTTGGATGATGTCCCCTTGTAATGCCAAATCGATAATATCCCCCTCGTAGGAGATACCGGTACCATACATTAAATCAAATTCGGTCATTTTAAACGGAGGCGCTACCTTGTTTTTTACTACCTTAACCCGAACCCGGCTTCCTACGCTATCCGAACCGTCTTTAATCGTCGTAACGCGACGGATTTCCATCCTGATGGATGTATAAAATTTCAAAGCCCGCCCTCCGGGAGTTGTTTCCGGATTTCCGAACATGACGCCGATTTTTTCCCGAATCTGATTAATAAAAATAACCGATGTATTGGATCGGTGTACGGTGCCGGTAAGTTTCCGCAACGCCTGAGACATGAGTCGTGCCTGGAGTCCTACGTGGGTATCGCCCATTTCTCCATCCAATTCGGCTTTGGGAACCAGGGCCGCAACCGAATCAATCACGATCACATCCAGGGCGCTGCTGCGCACCAAAGTTTCGGTAATTTCCAAAGCCTGTTCCCCCGAGTCGGGTTGGGAAACCAATAATTCATCCACATTGACACCCAGTTTGGCGGCATATTGTGGGTCCATAGCATGTTCTGCATCAATGAAGGCAGCGTAGCCGCCCGTCTTCTGTGCTTCAGCTATAATGTGCAGGGCCAGGGTCGTTTTCCCCGAGGACTCCGGACCGTAAAGTTCCATAATTCTTCCACGAGGAATACCACCGACGCCTAAAGCAACATCCAGCGATAAACTTCCCGTAGAGATGACATTTCCGGACCAACTGGGGGTATTACTGCCTAACCGCATAATTGAGCCTTTACCGAATTGACGGTCCACCTGACTGATAGCCAGTTCCAATGCTTTGGCTTTTTTATCATCTTTAGCCATGTTAATTCTCCTCTATGCTTAATTGATGGGTACTCAAAATGCTGTATACTGGTCCCTCGGGAAACAGTTCGCTACTCATAAAATGGATTCGCGCCACTTGAAATGGAATTGGTGAATATTCGGTCTGAAGAAACTGGGAAATATTCGGTGTTTGTTTAGGGGGATATTTAATGCGTCCCACGGTAACATGGGGAATATATTCCTGATCGTCGGCCGGATATCCGATTTTATCCAGTGCCGTATTCAACTTTTGAACTAATTCGGTAATCCGCTTTTTATTTTTTTCAATTCCCAGCCACAGAACCCGCGGTCGCTCGGGCGTTGGGAAACATCCCGTTCCCCGTAGTTCGGAGTCAAATCCGTATTCCGGGGTCACGATATTATCAATAACCGATTTAATATCCGGAATTGCTTCCCGAAGTGTGTGACCAAGAAATTTCAGTGTAAGATGAATCTGTCCGGGGCGGACCCATTTCAGTCCCCCTTTTTTTAGTTCGACAGTTGTCTTAATCATGCGCTGGATATCCACAACTTCCGAGGGAAGTCGGACGGCCAGGAAGGTCCGTAATAGTCTATTTTCGTTCATATAACCATTTTCTTAATAGATTTAATGCCGCTTGAGTACTTAGTAATTTATTCGTTTCACGGTCATGAGAGAACTCATATTTTTTCGCAACAGTCCCGGCCTCCACGGCTAACCCGATATACACCAGTCCCACCGGTTTATCCTTGGTACCGCCTCCCGGTCCTGCAATACCGGTAATACCGATGCCAATATCCGCCCCGGTTTTACGCCGAACACCGGCAGCCATTTCCCGTGCTGTCTCTGCGCTTACGGCGCCGAAGGAATTCAACGTCTCTTCCTTAACCCCTAAAATGTTCATCTTCATTGCGTTACTGTAGGTCACGATTCCCCCTGGAAAATATTCCGAACTCCCGGGAGTATTGGTCAACCGGTGACTTAATAATCCCCCCGTGCAGGATTCGGCCACCGCCAAGGTAAGGCCGAAGGCTTTGAGTTGGTTTCCCAGTACTGCCTCCAGTGTTTGATTTCCGGTCCCAAATAAATAGGGCTTAATGGAAGGCAATATTCGTTGTTCCAGTGCATCAAGCCAGGCCTTATTCGGACTGATCATCCGGATATCAACACCAATGATCTGAGGAAGAAAAGCCACGGTGACCTGATTTTCGGCCGCTTTGATATCGACGCTGATTTTTTCCGCCAGAGCCGACTCGGCAATACCGGTTGTTCGAAGCGTTTTCACAACTTGTACTTCGCCGGCCTGTGACTTAATCCAAGGTAAAATTGTCCGGTTCATCATGGCTTTCATTTCCCGGGGAACACCGGGAAGGCAAAAGTAATGTTTCCCCTGTTGCTCATAATGCAAACCACGGGCAGAGCCGACGGGGTTGGGAACTGAAAAACCTTTCTGCGGTTTCAACGCCTGATTACGGTTTATTCGGGGAATTCCGCGTCCGAAACGCTGAAAACGGGATTCCAGATAGGACCAATATTCTTCATCAAATACGGGCTGGTCATTGAAATAAATGTAAAATGTATCGGCTGTAAGATCATCATGAGTCGGCCCCAAACCGCCGGTAGTAATGATGACTTGGGCCACCCGGGAAGCTTCATCCAGTGCTGCTATAATGGCATCGGTTGTGTCACCAATGGTTATGTGTTTCACGACTTCACCGCCGAATTTACTGACTTCCTGTCCGATCCATGACGCATTCGTATCGGTAGTAAACCCGCTCAGCAATTCATTGCCAATAGTTATTAATCCAATATTCATACGACGATCCCCAATATGAGTTGGATACAAAGCAGCGCCAGGAACCCTGCCGCCACATCATCCAGCATGATTCCCCATCCACCTGAGAGTCGGTCGAATTTACGGACCGGCCAGGGTTTCCAGATATCAAATAGTCGAAAGAAAATGAATGCACCCAGAGCCGGGAAAATTGCCCTTGGAAGAAACCAGCAGGCAATCCATTGCCCTACCCATTCATCAATTACGATCATTCCCGGATCTTTTACCTCCAACAAGCGCTCAGTCTTTTCGCTCACTATAATCCCCAGCAGGAACAGGAGTCCCGTTATAATCAGAATATACATTTCAGGAGTATAGGGACGAATCAAATACCAGACGATCAGCGCAGCCAGACTGCCCCAGGTTCCGGGAGCTATCGGAAGTCGGCCAACATATCCAACCGTAGAAAGAGCATCAAACCAGCGGAATTTCATCAAGTAGCGTTCATCGAATGAACTGGCCGATAGATCGCCGGTTTTCATAAATATAGGTAATTCCGGTATAGACGGTGAACAGGGAAACAAAGAGCATGAAATAATAAATAATGTGGTAAGTACGAATGGTTTGAATGATAATTGTTACCAGTTCATTATGGATACCGCGAACACCCAGCAATAACAGAATAAATATAATGATCACAATCTGAACCGTTGTTTTCACTTTGGCAATTTTACTGGTGAACAGCGTAAATCCTTTGAACTCCATCGCCATACGTAATCCGGTTACAAATAAGTCGCGGAATATTACCAGAAAAACCATCCAATATTCCACGATACCAAGAATGGCAAACGAGATAAAAGCTGAACTGACCAGTATTTTATCGGCGAGAGGGTCCAGAAACCGACCCTGGGGCGTCACCACATCATATTTTCGCGCCAGGTATCCATCATAAGCATCGGTGATGGAAGCAACAACGAAGACAACCAGTGCTCCCAGATTTGCTCCCGAACGATTGGAGAAGAGCAAAATAATGAAGACGGGCGTCAGGAGAATTCTGAGGATAGTCAGGATGTTGGGTAACGATTTCATAAAGAGGTTCTTCCTTCCAGTGCTCGCGCAATAGTTGCATCATCAATATAATCTAAATCGCCACCTACGGGCAACCCCCTGGCCAGGCGGGTTACACTAACTTGAAATTCTTTCAGCAATTTTCCTATATACAGCGCCGTAGTGTCTCCTTCAATGCTGGGATTGGTTGCCAAAATGATTTCCATCCCGGGGACGATCCGTTCCAGAAGCTGGTTGATTCTCAAATCCTCGGGACCGATACCGTCCAGCGGTGACAGAACTCCACCCAATACGTGATAACGTCCCCGGAAACTGTTGGTCCGTTCAAAGGTCAGAATATCCGCCGCATCTTCGACGACACAAAGGAGCTGATCGCTTCTGCGCGTATCCCGGCAAATAAAACAGGGATCATCTTCGGTGATTGACCCACAGCGGGAGCAAAAATGTATTTTTGTCTTCACGTCCAGAATTGCCTTGGCTAGTTTGGCCGAATCTTCCTGAGGCGCTTTTAGAATGTGCAGCGCTAGTCGCAGCGCCGATTTCTGTCCGATGCCAGGGAAACGGGATAGTTCTTCAATCAAGGTAGTTAAACTGGGTGGAAAAGAATGCATGTTACATACCGGGGATTTTCATATTTCCCAGCATATTCCCGGCCACGGAATTAATCCGTGCCTGAGATTCTTCCTGAGATTTGGTAATGGCCTTGTTGACGGCAGAAATGATTAAATCTTCCACCAGTTCTTTATCTTCAGTCAATAATTCCGGATCCAGAACCAGTTCCAGCAACTCAAGTTTACCGTTCATCGTAGTTTTCACCATGCCGCCACCAGCATCAGATTCGATAATCAGGTCATCCAGTTCATCCTGAACGTTCTGAATCCGTTTCTGCACTTCCTGAGCCTGTTTTAAAATGTTTGTCATATTATTCTTATTAAACATGGGTTACCTTTCTATTTCTCCATCAAAAAGTTCGATAATTTTATTCAATGTATCTTCTGATCCTGTGCGACCACTTGCTGTACTACGTTTACGCATCTTCGTTCCCATCCGGGTTACGGATTTATAATTAATATGTATTTTCTGGTCGGCGACTTCGCTTAATACGGATTCCAAATATTTTTTGTGACTGTCCAACATGGTTATTGAAAAAGAACCCGGATTCACCAATTCGATAACCGCCAAACCTTCTTCCAGCGAAATTAACTCGCCCTGATCCAGCAGCGTCCCCAACGACGGTCGCTTGGATTGCACTAATTTCAGGAAGGCATGCCATTTGTTCAATAATCCGGAAGCAGGTTCAGGTTCTTTTTTTTCAGGCTTCAATTCGGACACCGCAACCTCGATTTTTGGTGGGGACTTTTGAGAATCATCCTTTTCGACGGCAATCCGAGGTGCTGATGTCGTTTCTTTTTCAACTTTTTTGGTAAACTCCAATTCCGGCTGATCCTTCGGGACCGGATTCCCTTCAGAAATCGGTATCCTTTTTTCTTTCGGTTTGATTGATTCCGATACACCCGGGTAAGGACTGGGAAGAGTCGCTTTGCCCTTAACCTGGTTCAGCAATGTCTCAATCTGAATCGAAGAGTCCATTTCAGTAAGTTTCAGCAAGGTCATCTCAACGGATAAATAGGGCGCTTCTAATCGTCCGATCCGAGATCGCAAATCCGTAAGTTGTTGTCCGATTCTCAGTAAATCGCGTCGGTCCCAGCGTTCGGCTTCTTTTATATATCGTGATTGAACATCGTGTCCGCCATCGATGAAGGAAGCACTGTCTTCAAAAGATGCGATCAAAAGATGATGAATATGTCTTTCCATGGATTGCACAAAAACGGGAGCCGCAATTCCCTTTTGCCGTGAATTTCGAACCATATCCATCAGCGCAATGCCATCTTTATTTTTCAGTGCATCAGTAAATTGAAAAAATTGGTCAAACGGAATGATCCCAAGAATCTCTGTGATATCACTGATTTTAATTGAATCTCCGCAGAAAGCAATCACCTGGTCCAGGATACTAAGAGCATCCCGCATACTTCCATCCGCTTTATGGGCAATGAGCTCCAGGGATTCCGCATCAATGGAAATCTTTTCTTCATCAAGAATCATTTGAATTCTGGTTTGAATAATTGCCGGGGCGATTCGATTAAAATCAAACCGTTGACATCGGGAAATAATCGTGGGCGGTACTTTGTGAACATCAGTAGTGGCTAAAATAAATTTTCCATGTGCAGGCGGCTCTTCCAGGGTTCTTAACAATGCATTAAAAGCGGGTCCCGTAAACATGTGAACTTCATCGATAATGAAAACTTTATAGGGACTACTTACCGGCGCATACTTAATTAATTCGCGAAGATTCCGGATTTCTTCGATTCCGCGATTGGAAGCGCCATCAATTTCCAGCACATCAATATTTCGGCTTTCATCAATCTCCCGGCAGTTGGAACATTCATTACAGGGATTTCCGGGAGAGGTGGAACAATTCAGAGCTTTCGCAACAATCCGGGCGGCGGTTGTTTTTCCTACACCGCGGGGACCGGTAAATAAATATGCCTGCGCTACACGTTCTTTCTGAAACGCATTCATCAGCGTCCGGGTGATGGGATCCTGCCCCACCATGTCATCGAATGTCTTTGGTCGCCATTTTAACGACAAAACCGTATAGCTCATGGATTGAACTCACTTCCAGAGTTTGAAAAATCACCGGCCGTACACCGTTCATCGGCAAGTCTGGATATTAATCGAAAATTGATCGTTAACTCGCTCCCAGAATTCCACCGGCACATAGTTTCCAATAGTTACCGCTGCTCCCTCCCGGGCCTGACGGGGTTCTTACCGAACCTATTGCGATAGATTGGAAGGTCAACATCACGTGTCAAATCCAACGAATACAGCCCCTGCCTCAGATTGGGATCGATCCTGCTATAGCGGGTTGCAGGTAACAGGGCACCGCTGCCTCCCCATCCAGTACGGCCGGATTTCGTGGAGCCGAGGAGGTTCGAACTCCCGACCTCTAGAGTGCGATTCTAGCGCTCTCCCAGCTGAGCTACGGCCCCAATAAAGATGTTTTTCCCGGGGAAATACCGCAAATCCTCATCTGCCCCCCGGTTTTCCGATTAACCGATCCTTCGATGATCCCTGCGATTTTCTAATTCACGTCGATAATTCTAACATTATTATCGTAGAATGTATTAGAAAGTGCCGAGAATTTATCAGGGTTTCATTCGTATAGCAATGAATTCCAGATGAATCATGAACCGGATAAACCCACATGGATATCATGGAAATAGATGCATTTAATACATCCTGACTTTTATATTGTATTGTTTCAATATTATTGGATGGATTTGACTGAGACTTAGTTACACCGAAAATGATACACATACAGCAATTCTACTATTGATTCTATTATGGATAATTGGGAGGGAAAATGAAACGGACCATTGTAAACATATTAATCGCGTTATTCCTGGTGTCCTGTGCAACAACCAGCTTTCATGAATACGCCATATGGGGGAAAGTGCCGGATGAGTTGTTTTCCCGTTCCTGCACACGTTTGGATTCCAGCGCGGCCGCATGCATTGTATTCGACATCGGAAAAATCACCATTAATACAGGAACCTTTGATTTATCATTGGAACATCATCGGCGGATTCAAATTTTTTCAAGCGCCGGACGTGATTATGCCGATATTCGTATCCCTTTTTGGCATGACGAGCGTGTAACCGGGATTAGTGCACAAACTATTTTACCTTCTGGAAAAATTATTAAACTGAAAAAATCGGATATCTTTGAAGAAGGAGATAAAGACGGTACCAGGTATAAGGTATTTGCCATTCCAGGCGTACAGGATCAATGTATTATTGAATACCAATATGAGCTGAACAGTGATCACATCGCTGTACTTGATCCCTGGTACTTTCAGGATAATATCCCCACTGAATATTCACAATTCGAACTCGTAGTACCGATGGGCTTTATCTATAACATGTATCTGACTAATTCTCCTGTTTACGATTACAAACCGGAAGTATCCAAGTTTTCCCTACCCAATGATCAAAAATGCCAGGTCAATAAATATTCGTTTTCTGATCTACCTGCTATATATAATGAAGCTTTTATGACCACACCCCGGGATTACATGGCCCGCCTAAACATTCAGTTGGTTGAAATACGGTACGGTTACGGAATAGAATCCTTTATCCAGAATTGGAAGGACTTCTCCGATAAATTTTTTTACGTTTACAAACCGTATATGCGTGGCACCGAACAATTGGAAGACTTGGCGGATCGCATCACCTCCCAGTGTGTCACTTCCGAAGATCGGATTGTCGCTTGTTATAACTGGGTTAAAGACAGCCTGACGACTACTCGTTACCGCGGATATACTCGCGATGAAATCGGCGAAGTGAAACGTATCCTATCCGAACGATCCGGGTCGCGAGTTGAGAAAAATTTACTGCTGATCGGATTGTTAAATTCAATCAACATTCCAGCTTATCCCATGTTAATCAGTACGCGCTATCACGGATTCATCGATACGCAAAACCCACGTCTGGATTCCTTTAATCATTTGGTCGCCTACATTGATCAATACCCGCAACCGGTTCTCCTCGATACCTGGGAACCGACGTGCCCATATCCGATGCTGCCTCCGAATGACCTTAGCAGTTCCGGATTAGTTTTAGGCGATGGCCGTCCCCAATTCAAATCAATTCCAATTCCATCCACAATAAATAAATATAACGTTAGAATCGATGAATTGAATCTTCATGAAACCGGAGACATTTCGGGTTCAATGATTCTACGATTCGATGGATACCGCAATATGAATTACAGGGATCGCTATAGCGAAGCTGAATCAATAACAGACTTTATTAAAGACCAAATTTTTGACGAATATCCGGATGTCATTATCGATTCGGTAGACACTACCGGAATCAGTTCGGATATAAGACAACCATTAACGATCCGAATTGATTTCACGCTGTCCCATTTTGCGGACGTCATCGGCGACCAAATATATATGCGCCCCGGTATTCTCCAGCATTTGAGCGAAAATATTTTCAAACGGAAAGAACGAAAATATCCCATCGATTATTTTTACAAACGGATGAATGAAGAGTACGCCATAATCAATCTTCCAAAGGGATATACAATAGAAGAATTACCGAAACCCATGAAGTTTACTGTCCCGGGACACGAATATATTCGCTCCATCAACCAAGTCGGCCGTACGGTCAATTATCAGCGCAGATTAACAATTTCTCAGACCTATTTCCTTCCCGGGTCTTATAATACGATTAAAAAATTCTATCAAAATGTAGTAAAACATGACAATGAAGTTATCGTCCTGTCGAAAGTCGACGAATGATTCGGCGATTAATTATCCCGTTTTTACTTATCGTGACCGTTCATGAATACATGCGTGCATCAGAATCGCATATCCTTTTCAGCACGATCAAAACAAAAATAAAATCCGAAAAAAAGATGGAATACACCGTCCATAAAAAAATCTTCATTACCGATAATAAGGGACGCGAATTCTCCGAGGTTTCGATTGTTACAGATGATTTTTCGATTCTGAAGAAATTCAAGGCGAAAATGATGGATCTGAATGGGAAGTCTATACGAACCTATAAGTTAAAAGACCTTGAATCCGTAAATGCGTCCAGTTCGGGAATGCTATATACCGGGAACCGAATACAATATGGAAAATTTTCGCCTGCTTTGAAAGAATATATATTTGAATACGAATATACAATTCAATTTTCTTCCACCTATTTTTTACGCGATTGGTATCCCCAAACGACAATACCCGTTCAAAATGCTACTTATTCATTAACCATTCCTAAAAATTTTGAGTTTAATTATTATCAGTCGAATAATATCCCCCCTCCGACAATATCTGATGATGGCCGGACTTATAACTGGAAAGTCAACGATCTACCACCACAAACAACCGGGTGGCGAATACCTCCTGAAATAGACGAAGAATATGAAGTGATTCTTGTCCCCGGGATTGTTGAGTTAAACGGGATTAAGGGCCGTTTTCGTTCCTGGGCCACAATCGGCGGCTGGTACAATCAATTATCAGAGTCTAAATACAATCTTGAAACACAGGTAATATCAATCGATTATGCGGATAGTTCACAATTTTCGATAACCGATCAGGTATATCGTTTTTTACAAGGCGACACAAGATATGTGGGTATTGAATTTGGAATTCATGGCTGGGAACCTCACTCCGCTCAGTCTGTCTGTGATAATAAATATGGAGATTGTAAGGATTTAACCACTTATTTTATATCACTCTTAAAACAGCAATCCATAATCGGATATCCGGTCCTCTTAAGAACCCGGGATCGAGGTATCATTAATCCTACACGACCGAACAATTATTTTAACCATGTAATAACAATGGTGCCTATGGAGCAGGATACCCTATGGGTTGATGCAACGTCTAAAACAGCTACTATCAGTGATTTGCCCTGGACGGATGAAGGTGTTACTGCTCTGGCCATAGTGGATGGCAAAGGAGAACTGGTAAAAACTCCGCTAAGTAGTCCGGGCGATAATCAAGAAACCTACAGTATCCGGTCTACGATTACTCTGGCAGGAGACATGGATATCAAAGGTCGAATCACTTATACTGAAAATCGGGCACACAGTATGCGATATCGTCTGAAAAGCTATAATAGTCATGAATTGGAAAAATATCTTAAATCCCATTTCAGCAGTTACGCTCCTGAAATAACAAATTTTGAATTCACGGTTGAAAATCTGGGGGATCTTAACCGCCCCCTTATCGTTGATTTTTCGTTTCAATTAATAGCTTACGCCACCCGGATCGGATCGCGGTTCATTATAAATCCCAGCTTCATTCATCGTGCTGTTTACGATAATCTGGAAAGTACCGAGGAAAGAAAATGTCCGGTATTCTATCAATTCCCCTTCACTCTTTCCGATTCGATATATTTTCGTTATCCCCGCTCCTTTCAACTTTCCACATCAAGCGACCCAATCCTGATCGATACGAATTTTGGAACCTATCGCTGGTCGATGGAAGAAATCGATGACCATGAATTATTATTCATTCGTACCTATATCATAAAAAAGCAGTTAATTGATCTTAAAGATTATTCGGCGTATTACGATTTTTGCCGGAAAGCACAAATTTCCGATAAAGGGAAAATGATCTTAAAAATAATCGATTAATAAATCACCACAACCTTGATTTCTTCCAGATCGAACCAATCCCAGAAATTGGTACGATCCAGTTTAACAATACCGTCTTTAAAACTGAATCGAATGCGTTTCCGGTATAAGGATTCCGTGAACCAGGAGGAATTGGACCGTTTGTAATAGATTGCCACGTATGGCGGACTGTCTTCTTTCAGATCCGGTATGATTAAGGTACAAATGGCATCATTGAATTCACCTTCTTCGGTGATGAATTCAACTTTCGTAAAACTATAGACCCGTTTTTTAAGCCGTGTAAATTCCCGAAAATTTGCAGAGGATTGAGCAGAAATCGATGCAATCAACAGACCGAAACATAGGATGGCAAGGGAACAACCGGATCTCTTCACCTGCGTTTAAGACTAAACCTCCCATGCTTCTTTTTATCGCCGGGCAAATCAGATACTTTAGAACCTTTTGCCTTTTCTTCGAGACGGCGTTCCCAATCACTGATTTCCTGCTCCGCTTCCACTTCTTCACTTGGTTCCATTTCACCGGATTCGGACACTTCTTCACCTTCAACCAAAATCTTTTTTAGCGCTTCATATCGCTTTTCCGAACGTTGTTTAAGATCATCCAGCAATTCGGTTACATCTTCGTCGAAGTCCGCAATTGTTTTTTCCAACCGCCGGAATAATTCATCCTGTAATGGTTGGCCATATCCCTCACCGACCTTCTCGATTAAGTCGGCAAATTTGTCTTCCATATATTGTCTGATGGCATCTTTGTCCTGTACCGGTTCTGTATTTGGTTTAACAGCCATTTTTTTCTCCTTTTCCCTGAACAAAATTTACGAACGGATATTGTATTCGTGGCGTGGCAATATCCAAAATTGTATCCATTGATTTATCCATAGCCCGATTCCCAAACCAATACTAAGTCCCAGAAAGCGATTGTACCAGAGTCTATCGCCGGATATTCCGCCCATTCGGCTTCCTGATTCCGTAATTCCAATCATAATCAATCCGGAACCGGCGTAAATAATTTTCCTCCAGCGTGTTTCCTGATAATCCCGGTTCACAACACTGATCGAAGCAATATCGCCGGCTGGAATCGTGCGCTCTCTCCACAGTGTTTTGACACGTAGTTTGTTCGATTCAGTCGAAATCACATCCCCGACATAAAACCATCCCTGTACTGGTTGGATCAATATATGATCTCCGTCGAATAGGTCGGTTAACAAAATGGTATTCACCGGGGTATCAGATGTTGTATTGGCTGATTTTTCCGAACCGGGTTTTCCCGGTGTCAATCCGATTTTTGTTTGTAAAGCGACAAATTGCCGTAGTGTTAATTGCTTGCGAGTTGTACGCCGACGGCCATCGTTCAGCCATACGATTCTGATCGTATATTTATCTTTTCCCTCATTGAAAACCTGAGCGGATTCAAAGCCTCCAATATCGGGAAAGATGTTATAATAACGATTTTCTTCCGCATCGATAGTTAAACCGACCTTCGATGAAAGCGGAACCACCTCTCCGTTCTGGGCGCTGAGCAAACCGCTAACTAAAAAACAGCAGATTATCGGGTATTTACTGATTTTCAATAAGCCGGATAATTTCACCGTCTTCAGGAAAGCGGCCGGAATGCTTCTTAGAGTAAAGTAACTTCCCGTTTCTTTTAATTTCGAAGACACCGCCACCGGAAGGGATCATGGTTAGCTCCTCAATTGCATTCCCGTATTTCTCAAGTAGTGCGTTGGCCAAACTGGCCGCCCGTGGTAAGTAATTTCAGACGTTGCAGTACTCAATCGATAATTTCAACGATACCTCCTAGAAATTGAATGCCGTTTCGATCGTGGTCTGTTTGACCGGTTCCAAACCGGTTCCACTATCCCGGTAAAACTGACGGAAATCCCAGATCAAACTAACTCCTTCACCAACTTCATATCCCAGACGATAGCCCAAGATCGTATTTTCGGAAGGATTAGCAAAATCAAATGGATTGGGATCATTATTGCGAACGTAATAGGCGGTTGCCACGCTCAGCTTCGGAATCAAATCAGCATTCAGATTCACTTGTGCAAAGAAGCTGTTGAACTCCACCGTATCCGCAACCATATTGGTGTAGGAAGCGGCAAAACTGGCAATATTCAGAATGTCCGCCGAAGCCAGACCGTAATAGCCCTTGGTGTTGACCTTGGTACTTTCATCGCCGAACAGGATCATATCCCGGGTCTGTATCTGGGTGGCCCCATTGGATTGATATTCAGCAACCACCCGAGTAAGATCGTAGGCCTGATCGAAAAACTGGGGCACGAAATAATCCTGTTTGATGCGGTATTCGAAACGGGCGTGGATGAATTTCAGAATTGTAGCCTGAATTCCGGGAGCTGTAATACCAATTCCGCTCCGCGCCGGACGAGTAATCGCATTTGAATTGATGGCATTGAAATTGAGCATATTCAGTTCCGAATAGGCCAAGAGGGATATCAGTTTATTCTTAAAGATGGGATATCCCACATCAAATCCATAGCCAATCGCCAGGCCCTTATTATCCAGCGTGCTGAACGGATCGGCTTTCAGGATAACGGAATTGTCGATGGGATCATAGATATTATCTCCATCCGCATCAATATCCCACTGGGTGGAATCTACCGGTTGGTTGGGATCCGGAATGCCATCGCCATCCGTATCATTCCATAAATGCTTATTATCCGGAAAATCGTCAAATATATCCGGATAGGTATCTTTGTCCTTATCTTTTAGTCCCGAGAACTGATTCATATCAATGACAAAATTTGCTCCAACCGTCAGGGGGAAAGATTTGGAAACCCGGTAGGTTCCCCGGAGCCCCATCAGCGTTCCACCGCGGCTGAAATCTTTAATATTGGCAAAGAACAATTCGGCGCCGATATTTTTCATCTGGATACCCGTATTTACACCAATCCGGCGAATCGTTGGGAATTCCATCATGTTGGAATAACCGCTTACCAAGCCTCCGTATCCCAGGGTAACATTTTCCAGGGCGCCCCATTTGGCCCAGAAGGGATCGCCTTTTTGTCCCCAGCGTACATACAGAACCTTGTCCAGAATCTGACCGGGATTTTGCTTAAAATCCCATTCATCGGTGCGAATATTGCCCTCGTTATCAATATAGATAACCAGATCAAGGCCGACGCCTAATTTTCCGAATTTAAATTCCGGACGAAAAGCCAGTTGATTATAAATCACTCCATCAATAGTCACCGAACCGATTCCAAGGCCCATCCCAAAGGGTTTTTCCGATGGTCCGCCACCCTGGTCTTCCGGTACAGGTGGTGCTTCCGGTTGTTCCGTTGGTGTGGATTCCGGTTGCGCTTCAGGAACTTCCTCAGTTTCCGTTGTCGGTGCTTCTTCGGTAGTTGGTTCTTCGGTCGGCGTTTCTTCGGTTTGTCCGCTTTCCGGTTGTGATTCATTTTCCGGTGCCGGAGGTTCACCGGTTTCCGGATCCGTAGGATATTCGTTAGGGGCTGCCGGAGCCTGGACTAAACTTCCCAGGGCGTTTGATATGGTTTTCATACCGGCCGTTAAATTCACGGTCTGACCACTAATAACGTTAAAGACTTCCACAACACCTTCCGTACCAAAGAATTGGTCGACACCGGAAGCGTCAATAATCGCCGAAAAAATAGTTCCTTTTACCGATGCAACCGAAGTGGGTGTTTCCACGCGATATGTTTTATTCCGTCCCTGTTTGGCTACATGGTTTATAATCGTCCCCACATTGATATCAATACTGCGGGTATTTTCCGTGTCAATGAATTGGAATTCCGTATTGGATTTAACTTTGATTACCGAACGATCATCGATGAATATGACTACGGCAAAACCTGTTTGACCAACTTTAAGAGCATCCCCATTGTTGATTGCCGCACCGGGTTGCACCGCTTCATCAAACTGAGCCGCACCCAACCGCTTGACGAATACATCACCGGTGGCCTTGGCAACCCGGGCGATTGTTTCTGCGGATAACAGTTGTCCGAATAATAATACAGTGAAGAAAAAGACTGATATTTTTCCTATCCGTTTCATAGTTACTCCTTCGAGATCGATTAATTCTTTGATCGACTTACAAATTTACGTTTGGTCATCCGGAACTCAAGTGCGTTGATTCACTTTGTTTCAGATAATCCCGCACCAGTAAAGCTAAAGAAACATAAGCTATCCCGGTAGCATTTTTCAACCCTTCTTCGCAGGTTCTGCTGGTGGATATTCCCTGTTGCAGTTGTGGTCCGTTGGCGATGTTTAATGCTTCCCGTTGAGTTGCCGCGGCAGTCAATTCGGGAAACAGCAATCCACGATCCCCGGCATACCCGCAACATCCTGTTTCCACGGGAAGGATAACCTGATCCGCGCATTTCCGGGCGCATTCCAGCACTTCTTCAACCAGATTCATTTTTTGTGTAGAACAGGTAGGGTGAATGGCCACCGATCGGTGTAACGGTGGATGATTCACTTGCGTAATCAGTGTATTCAGGAACGGCGCTAAATCAATGAAGGTAAGTTGCTCCCATTTTTTCAGAGCCGCCGAATCCAATTCATGATTCCCGTGGATGAACTTCCACGTGCAGGGAGATGTATCCACGACAATCGGCAATTTGCCCTGGTTCGATTCGGAATACAATAGCTCTATGGTTCGGGTCAGTATTTTACGGCTGGCTTCCGGATATCCCTTGGAACTGAATGGCGTTCCACAACAGGTTCCATCAACGTCGGGAATCCTGATATCAACACCCACTAATTCCGTTATCTCCATCAGAATGGCCATCAGGGATTCGTGAGTACCCTCAGGAGCAAAACTTCGGGAAAGGCAAGATGGGTAATACACCCATTGCGGTTTCGTTCCTGTACAGGAAAACTCCTTTTTTCCCAATGGAACAAGACCGGCTGACCAGGAGGGAATTCTTCCTTTGGTGATTCGATTCAATTCCCGTAAAAAGGATTCCATCGTATCCCGGCCAAATAAAGACGCTTTCCATTGTAATAAGCGACTGGCCGATGTCACCATGCCCTGAATTGAACCGAAATAGTGAGCACTCAACCAGGCAATGGCGCGACCAATAAAATTAGTGCGTTCCCGACGTTTCAGTTTAATAAAAGCGCCCGTATCGATATTCACGGGACAGGCACTTTCGCAAAGGCCATCGACGGCGCAGGTGTCTATACCGGCGTAGTCAAAATCATTTTGCATTGCTTTCCGTACCTCGGTGTCCGTGGACAGATTGATCTCTCTTGCTACGACGATACGTTGCCGTGGTGTCGTGGTCAGGGCACGGCTGGGGCAGACCGGTTCGCAGAATCCACATTCCACGCACTGATCCACGATTTCATTGACCGGAGGAATTGGCTTTAGATTTTTTAGATGAATATTTGGATCACGATTCAAAAGCACACCCGGATTCAAGATATTCAGCGGATCGGCACTCTGTTTCAGGTCCCACATCATGGAATAAAGATCCGTACCCCACTCCGCCTCAATGAATGGAGCCATGTTGCGCCCGGTCCCGTGTTCGGCCTTCAATGAACCGGGATATTTCACGGTAGTCAGTTCAACCAGTCCGTCCATCAATCCGGCGTAGTTGGTTACACCTTCCGTGGAATCCAGATCAATCGAAGTGACAAAATGGAGATTGCCGTCCTTGGCATGACCAAAAACAACGGC
>JAADFQ010000157.1 GCA_013152835.1 FCB group bacterium | reverse complement strand
TGATCACCTTTTCCTCCGGTGTTCAAACGGCCGGAACCTGCCCCTCGGATATCCACCCTGACGATTTGCTTTCCCGATCCCGGGCAGAAGATCGGGCGGAGTTCATTTATGACCGTGATCCCAATCTGGTGGCAAGATTTCACGCTGATTCCGGAAATTATGTCCTGAAATGGTTCGGCTGGCGACACGGAATTCATCCCTATCTCAGTCCCACTTTCCCCAGCCGCGCCTGGGCCAGTTGGCTCTGCGCTCAGGCGCTGAAAAAAGCCGGTGTTAATACACCGGAACCGGTCTGGGTTTACACCCGGCGCGAACGCGGGCGCATTTTGGAAAATCTCTACCTGACAAGGGCCGTTGAACCCCAGCGTTCCCTGAGAGCAGTGTTAAAGGTCGCCCCTCCCGAAGAAGCAATACCCATTCTGGAGAACCTGGGACAGTCGCTGGCACGGATGCATAACGAATTTTCCATCGTGATTTGACCACCGGCAATTTCCTGATTGATAAAAAGCATCAGGTATATATCATCGATTTAAACCGGGCCCGATTGAATAAAAAAATGTCCATATCCTTGCGGCTGGATGATTTGCGTAAAATTTATTTCCCGGATCGAATCCCCGGCAAGATAACTGCCCTGTTTTGGGATGCCTATCGCCGGGAATCAGGTATCGACATCGACTGGGCGTTGTTGTATCGGCAGAAACGGGCGTTATACCGGGCCCGTCGGCAACGAAACACCCGGCTGAAACAGTGGCTACGGCGCTCTGAATAAGGCAATTCTGTGGGCATGGAGCCCGGGTATTACCGAATGTTGTTCCACCGGAATTAACCCCGCTTCACGGACTTCTTCTGCAAATCTTTCCTGGGGCAATAATGTTATTTTTGAAGGCGGGGTAAACAGTTTCCGGTGTACGGCATGAAACCAGGATTGAATATAAACCGAGATGATCACCCAGGCGCGGCTCACCCGGGCAAATTCCCGATAAATGGCGACCCGTTCCTCGCGCTCATGCATGTGTTGCATTAAGCGAAAACAGAAAATCGCGTCCACACTGTTATCAACAAAGGGAAGCTGTCCTGCATCACAATTCACGGAAAGTTCCGCTACACCCAGGCGGGAATGAGCGTACAAGGCAGGAAAATAACCCCAGTCACCGGCGTAAACCGTACCGTGTTCTTTCAGCAAATTTTGAAATCGGCCGTATCCCACCGGAAGGTCCAGAATCGTTCCGGTAATATCGTGAGCACTCAGCAGCGATTCAACGATGGTCTGTTCCCGCTGGTCAATCGTGCGTTGGTCCCAATGACGGTAGCGCTTTTGAGCATACCGCTCCACATGATCCATGGATTTCCAGCGGCCATAGGCCATTAGTTCAAACCGGCCAACATGAGCATAATGGCGTTCTGGGCATGCATGCGGTTTTCCGCTTCATCAAAAACAATGGAATACGGTGCTTCCATGACGCCATCGGTCACTTCCCGGCCTCGTTCTGCCGGAAGGCAATGCATAAACAAGGTTTCCTTCCCGGTTTTTTCCATCACCGCCTCATTCACCTGAAACGTTTTAAAAATAGCAGCACGTTCTTCCGCTTCTTTTTTCTGACCCATGGAAGCCCAGACATCGGTATAGATTACATCGGCTTCATATACTGCCGAATTCAGGTCGTGAACCACCTCCACCTGCGACCCGGCAGCACCGGTGGCTAAGGCAACGGTTTCCGGATCCGGTTCAAAGCCTTCCGGACAGGCGCAGACAAAATGAATCGGCAGGCGGGCCGCCAACCGCAGCCAGGAATGGACAACATTATTTCCATCACCCACATACACGATCTTCAGGTCGTCCAAATGGCCCCGATGCTCCCGGACCGTAAGAATATCGGCCATAATCTGGCAGGGATGGTTGTAATCCGTGAGACCGTTGACAACCGGGATTGTTGCGTGTTCCGCCAGCTCTCCCATGTGATGATGTTCAAACAGGCGGGCCATGATCAGATCATTGTATCGGCTGAACACCCGGGCAATATCCTTGACGGCTTCCCGTTTGCCAATACCGATATCCGCCGGTCCCAGATACAGCGCATGGCCACCCATCCAGGTAAATCCCGTTTCAAAAGACACCCGGGTTCGGGCGCTGGGCTTGGCAAAAATCATGGCCAGGCTCTGCCCGGCAAAAGGGCGAAAAGTTTCCCGATCATGAAAACGTCGTTTCACTTCCTGCGCCAGATCCAGAGTCGCCAGAATTTCATCGGTTGTAAAATCCGTTATATGTACAAAATCCTTGGTCATTTCGTCTCCTACAAAATGTACCGGCTTAGATCAATATCTTCGGCGATGCCGGTTAATTTCTCTTCCACGATTTCCTTGGTGATCTGAATAACGCTCCCGTTTTTCGACGAAGTTTCAAAAAGATATTCATCCAGAAGCGTGGTCATAATGGTATGGAGTCGGCGGGCGCCGATATTCTCAGTACGCTGATTTACATCGGTGGCAATCCGGGCAATCGCTTTAATTGCCGCCGACTCAAATTCCAAAGCCACACCTTCACTTTCCAGAAGGGCCCGGTATTGCTTAATCAGGGCGGATTTGGGATGGGTCAGGATTTTTATAAAATCACGGGTCGTGAGATTGTCCATCTCCACGCGGATGGGAAAGCGTCCCTGGAGTTCGGGGATCATATCCGAGGGCGTGGTTACATGAAAGGCCCCGGCGGCGATAAACAGAACATGGTCGGTGGTTACCATACCGTATTTAGTGGGAACGGTACTCCCTTCCACAATGGGCAACAGATCCCGCTGAACACCTTCCCGGCTTACATCCGGCCCGGCCCCGGAATCATTCCCGGTGATTTTGTCAATTTCATCCAGAAAAACGATTCCGTTATTTTCCATGCGATCTTTTGCAATCCGAATTACATCATCCTGATCAATGAGTTTTTGGGCCTCAGTTTCGATCAGTACTTCCCGGGCTTCCGAAACAGACATCTTGCGACGTTTTTTCTGACCGGGCATAATATTGGACATCATATCTTTGATCTGGAGTCCGATATCTTCCATCCCGCCAATGCCCAGTACCTGCATCATGGGCATGGAATCTCCCCGGGGTACATCCAGCTCCACGATATGGTCTTCGAACTCTCCGTTTTCCATCTTTTTCATGAGGCGCTGACGATTACGCTGATAGCGCTCTTCCATCTCCGGTGTGCGGTGTTTCAGCTTTTCATCCACCGGAAATAACAGGTCCAGTAATCGATCCTGGGCCATGATTTCCGCCCGGTCCAGAACCAGGCTTTCCATTTCCTGGCGCACCATGTTGACGGCCTGATCCATCAAATCCCTGATAATGGATTCCACATCCCGGCCCACATAACCCACTTCCGTGAATTTACTGGCTTCCACCTTGATAAAGGGCGCGTTGGCCAGGTGTGCCAATCGTCGGGCGATTTCCGTTTTTCCCACGCCGGTAGATCCGATAAGGATGATATTATTCGGTAAAATTTCATCCCGGATGGATTCCGGAGCCTGTTGCCGCCGCCAGCGATTGCGTAACGCAATGGCCACCGCCCGCTTGGCCTTGGTCTGGCCGACAATGTATTTGTTCAATTCCCGGACAATTTGCCGGGGAGTCAGCGCATCCATTATAACTCCAGTACCGTCAGTGAATCATTGGTATAGATGCACAATTCGGAGGCGATTTTAAGGGATTGTTTCACAATCTGTGGCGCTTCCATTTTCGTCCCTTCCAGAAAGGCCGCCGCCGCCGACTGCGCATAGCCTCCGCCCGAACCAATGGCCACCACGGGACCGTCCGGCTCGATCACGTTTCCGTCGCCGGACACAATGAAGCTGTGTTTTTTATCCATCAATGCCAGGAGGGCATCCAGGTTGCGCAAGACTTTATCCATTCGCCACTCTTTCGCCAGTTCGACCACGGCGCGGCGTAAATCGCCGCCATGCTCCTCCAGTTTCTGTTCAAATTTCTCAAACAGGGTCATGGCATCCGCCGCCGCTCCGGCAAATCCTCCCAACACGATATTTCGTTCGGACACAATTTTCCGAACCTTAACCGCTTTCTGTTTCAGGGCCATATCACCAAAAGTAACCTGGCCATCACCTCCCAGGGCGACGGAATTTTTCCGCCGCACACCCAGGATCGTCGTAGATCTGATTTTCATAGTTTCCCTGATCAGGCCGATGGGAATCGGCGCTGTGGTTATTTCCTTCCCAGGAGTTTAAACAAATCCGAATTTGCCGGCAATACCAGCGTCGTCTTGTCGTCAATAATCGTCTTATACGCTTCCAGAGTACGATAGAAATTGTAAAAATCGGGATCCGCCGAATACGCGTTAGCATAAATTTCCGTCGCCTTGGCTTCGCCTTCACCGCGGATTTCCTCGCTCTGTTTATAGGCATCGGCCAAAATGATGGTTTTATCCTTGTCGGTGGAAGCCCGGATTTTTTGAGCTTCTTCCGAACCTTCAGACCGGAATTTATTGGCCTGGCGTTTTCGTTCCGATTCCATCCGTGCATAGATGGATTTTTCATTTTGCTGAGGCAGGTCCACCCGGCGAATCCGCACATCCACAATCTTAATCCCGTAATCCATGGTGGCCAGATTGCTGGCTAAAGATACCTTTTCCATGATGATTTCCCGGTTTTGGGTGATGATTTCAACCATATCATGAGTACCCAACTCCCGCCGGAGTTCGGAATAAATGATATCATCCAACCGGGTCACGGCGGTGGGAATGGCCTGGACAGTTTGCAGGAACATTAAGGGGTCCACAATCTGCCAGCGTACATAATTGTCCACGATGAGGGTTTTCTTATCCTTACTCAGGACTTCTTCCGGAGGCACATCATATTCCAGGAGCCGGTCGTCAAAAAAGGTAGCTGTCTGGAACGGCGCCGGAAGTTTGAAGTTTAATCCAGGTTTTTGAATCGTACGGACCGGTTTGCCAAATTGAAGAATCACTACCTGTTCCCGTTCATCCACTTTGAAAATAGTCGTCCAGACACCCAGCGCGACAACGACAAGAATTGCAATAATGACTTGTTTCATTGGTCACCACCTTTCGAAGCGCTTCCCAGATTGAGAAAATTAAGCAGATTCCCATTCTTCCCGTCGGGAATAATATATTTTTGAATACTGGGTAATATTTCTTCCATCGCTTCCAGATACAATCGTTTCCGGGTGATATCCTTTCCCAGCTTGTATTCTCTTAATATCTCTTTGAATTTAGCGACGTCACCTTCGGCCCGTTTGATTCGCGCTTCACGGAAACCTTCCGCTTCCCGGATCATGGCCTGGGCTTCACCCCGGGCTTTGGGAATAATGTCATTCCGGTACCCTTCCGCCTGATTAATCATCCGGTTTTTATCTTCCTTGGCAGAAGCCACATCCTTAAAGGCCGCTACCACTTCTTTCGGCGGTGATACGTCCTGAAGCTGAGCGGCTACGACCAGAATTCCGGATTGATATTTATCCAGGATGGATTGCAAAAGTTCTTTGGTCTCCTCCTGAATCATAAATTTCCCGGCGGTAAGCGCTTCATCAATGTTATGGCGTCCGACTACCGTTCGGAGCGAAGCTTCCGCTGCTTCCCTAACGGTGAGTTCCGGTTCCACAAAGTTGAATAAGTAGGCCTTCGGTTCTTTGATTTTGTATTGGATAATCATTTCCGCATCGACGATATTTTCATCGCCGGTGAGCATTGTACTTTCTTTATCCAGCTTTTTATACTGGTTGCTCCCTATGGATCGGAAACCGATTTCAATGCGTTTGACCTCCATGACTTTCGGTGTATCCACCACTTCAATGGGATAGGGGAAATGATACCGGAGTCCGGAACTCACCACCCGGGTTGCTTTTCCGAAGGTCCGGACCACACCGACCTCATCCGGCCCTACGGTATAAAAACCGGTAACCAGCCAGAGTCCCAGGACAATCAGAATGATGGGCAATACTCCCAGCGTAAACAATCGCATGGGAACGTTAATTTCGGTATTTCCGATTATGATTCGTTTTGTTGCCATCTTTTTTTCCTTTCCGAATTACAACTGCCGCCGCAGGCGTGCTACCGGGAAGCCAAGTTGTTCCCGGTATTTAGCTACCGTCCTGCGAGCTACAGGGTAACCCGCTATGATTAATTTGTGTACTAATTGTTCATCATTAAGCGGATGATGTTTATCTTCCGCTTCAATGAGTTTTTTCAGCGTTTGCTTGATTTGGTGATTGCTCACCGTGCGTCCGTCGGAAAACGTCATTCCTTCTGTAAAAAAGGATTTCAGTTCAAAAACGCCAAAGGGTGTGTCCACATACTTTCCCCGAGTGGAACGACTGATTGTCGAGATATCCATCCCGATTTCATCAGCGATATCCTGGAGTTTCATAGGCCGCAGCCTATCCACCTGTCCCTGAAAAAATTCCGGTTGTCGATCGATAATGGCGCGCATCACGTTGCGCATTGTTTGTCGACGCTGGCGAATGGCTTGAATAAACCAGTTGGCAGAATCGATATGTTCTTTCAGGTATTTTCGGGTATCCGCCGATTCCACGGCTTGCTCTTCAAACATGGCAATATAGTCGGGGTTCACTCGCAGTTCAGGAATTCCACTGTCATATACCTGTATTATCCAACGGCCCTCTTGTTCCCGGACGATTAAATCAGGGATAATAATCGACGACCGATCCAGTGCCAGGCCCTCACCGGGACGGGGATTCAAATCTGCAATCCGCTCCATCGCGACCGCCAATTCATCTCGGGTACATTCCGTTTTACGCTCGATGGTTTCGTACCGCTTATGCGCCAAATCATCAAAATGATTCCGGACAATATCGTACGCCAGGGTATCCTGTTCATCTTCTAGCTGAATCAGCATACATTCCTGAAGGTTTCGTGCTCCGATACCGGGAGGTTCCAATTGATGAATGATTTTCAACACCGGCTCCAGATCCTCCACTGTCAATTCATACCGATCGGCAATCAGTTCCAGATCCACACCCAGATAACCCCGGTCATCCAGATTCCATAATATTTCTTCCGCCAGGTGCCGTTCTTCATCCGTGAGTTCGTAGAGATTTATCTGGTCCAACAGGGTATCGATAAAATCACGACGCTCCGGAAGGGGCAGGTCCAGGGGTTCCCGGGATTGATTATAGATATTGGCCGGTTCATATTCATCCCGGTCTTCCATCGTATCCAGGGCATCGTCATCAGGTTTTTCCTCTGCCTGTTCCGGGGCGGTTTCTTCCGGTTCCAGAACCGGATTGACTTCCAGTTCTTCCAAAACCTTGGCCTCCAGATTGATTGCATTTAACTGCAAAAGACTGGCCTGAAGAATCTGCTGCGGCGTTAGGGTCTGTTTTTGGACTAATTTTTGTTCCAGACGAGCCATAACAATCAATCCAACCGGAATTTTTCGCCCAGATATAATCGCCGGGCTTCCGGATCGTTGGCCAGATCATCGGAAGTTCCGGTTTTCAAAATCCTTCCATCAAAAAGCAGGTAAGAACGGTCGGTAATCGATAAGGTCTCCCGCACATTGTGATCCGTGATCAGAACCCCAATGTTTTTACTTTTTAAACCGTAAACAATGGATTGAATATCCTCCACCGCAATGGGGTCCACACCGGCGAACGGTTCATCCAGGAGGATGAAGTCAGGATCCATTGCCAGGGTGCGGCAGATTTCCACCCGCCGTCGTTCCCCGCCGGAAAGATTATGTCCTTTATTTTTGCGAATATGCTGAATGGAGAGATCTTTCAGAAGCCCTTCCATTTTTTCTCGTTGTTCCGCGCGGGACAGATGCGTCATTTCCAGAACCAGGAGCAAATTATCCTCTACGGTCAATTTCCCGAATATAGACGGTTCCTGGGCCAGGTATCCGATTCCCTTCCGGGCCCGCTGATACATGGGTTCCCGGGTAATTATTTGATCATCGAGAATAATTTCTCCTTTATTGGGTTTTATCATTCCGGTAATCATGTAAAATGTGGTCGTTTTTCCAGCGCCGTTAGGACCTAAAAGACCGACGATTTCGCCCTTTTCCACCTGAATAGAAACATCCTGAACAACCCACCGGCTTCCATAGCGTTTGTGAAGTTCTTCCGCCTTTAATATCATTTGCGTATCACTCATATCTTTTCCCGGTCACGCCCGATGGATAGTCAATTGTCCAGTGTTCCATGCGGGCGTCGGATTCAAATCCAATCCCATACAAGGTGTCTCCCGATTCCGTCGTTACCATCACTGAATCCTCGGTATAAACCTGGCCTTCCTCATTATCCCAGGATAATGTATCCGTGTAGAGATTGACCCCGCTGTCAGATAGTACAACAACATGACTGATGGCACGCATAAAATTCGATTTTTCCTCCACTTCGGCACGGTCGGAATAAATTCTGGTCGTATGAACTTCCCGATCGTTGTATAGATCCACAATTACGTTATTTTCCAGATTGGTATAATTCTGTTCGTTGAATTTTTGTAAATGTCCGGCGGAAATCTCCGCCCGTTTCACACCCGACTCCGTCATCGTGATGGTAACACCCCAGCTTTCCTGATCCGGACGACCTTCGCGACTATCGGTGTTTGGTAATTCAGACGTTGAGGAACAGGCCACAAAGATACCCATGAAAGCCAGCCAAAGAAAGAGCCCCTTCTTCACGGTCATGACGATTTATTCAGCAAGCTATCCCGTAGATCCCGAAGCGCCTGATCATATCGCCCCTGTTGCTTCAGAAGCCAGTCAATAGCTTCCCGGACGGCGCCTTCGCCGCCCCGGGCATGGGTGATATAACCGGCAAGGGCCTTTACCGGTTCGTAGGCATTGGCCACTGCAATGGGAACACCAACACGCTCCATGACAGGAATATCAATTAAATCATCCCCCACATAGGCGATTTCATGGTCACTGAGTTGGTATTTTTTTTTCAGCGCTTCATAGGGTTGCAATTTATTCAGGGTGCCATTGTATACATCGGTAATATGCAATTCCTTCATCCGGGTGGTAGTGGCCGGAGAATTGCGACCGGAAACAATCGCCAGTTTTAATCCCGCTGCACGCGCCAGGAAAATTCCAGCTCCGTCGGAAATACTGAACCGCTTGAATTCCGCCCCGTTTTCACCCACGTATACCGAACCATCGGTGAGCACACCATCCACATCGAGAATCAAAAGTTTTACGGCTAAAATCTTATCCTGTATCTTCATCGGAGTTCCTTCAACGCATCCCGGATCCGGCAAACCTGGGTCAGAACTTCATTCAGGCGGTCCAACGGCCATTGCGTGGCTGCATCCGATTTGGCGTGGTCAACGTCATCATGAACTTCCATGAATAATCCATCACACCCGGCAGCTACCGCCGCCCGGATCAGAGGGGGACTGAATTCCCGCTGGCCCCCGGTTAAACCACCCGGTTTTCCCGGAACCTGAACGCTGTGCGTTCCGTCAAAAATTACCGGATATCCCAAACGCTGCATGATGGGAATCGCGCTCATGTCTACCACCAGTCGATCATAGCCAAACATGGTCCCGCGTTCCGTAATCAATATTTCACACGCACCGGAAGTTTTTAATTTTTCCACAATACTCGAAACCTTTTCCGGACCAAGAAATTGACCTTTTTTTACATTTACCGGTTTCCCCGTTTGAGCCGCCGCCACCAGCAAATCGGTTTGCCGACATAAAAAGGCCGGAATTTGAAGAACATCCACCACCTGTGCTGCCGCTCTTGCTTCCGCCGGATTATGGACATCGGTCAAAACCGGAACGCCGGTGTTGGCCTTCACCGCCTCCAGTATTTTTAGCCCGTCGTCAAGTCCCGGACCCCGGTAAGACCGGATGGATGTCCGATTAGCCTTATCATAAGACGATTTGAAAATGAATGCTATGTTTAATGGATCAGCGATTGTACAAATCGCCTCGGCCATTTTCAGAGTATGCTCACGGCTCTCAATAACACAGGGACCGGCAATCAATGGAAATGACCTACTGTGAAAGATAGTTTGATAGATTGAATGTTCAGGCATGATTTTTGCTTTGCATCGGCCTGAAAAATACTTTTAAACGATGATACAGGGCAAAACTTCCCGCAATAAAATTCCTTCTTTTTAGAAAGATATGTTGAAGATTTTGAAATTTAACGTTCCCCGGCAGAAGAGGATTGGTTTGAAGTATCCGGAATCAGTCCGAACATTGCTGCTCAGGTTTGAAACTGATTCTCAAAGTATCCAATAGCGAATAATTAACCAGAAATGATCAATGTTTATGGACTGCCGAAATCCACGCACACATCCCGGCTATCGCGCAGAAGTACGCTCATTATTTCCTTTCTTTTTATTTCATGAAACCAGCCGTAATTTTTCATATGAAACGCAAGCAGGAACCTGACCCTTATGAACGGAACCATCACAGTCCGGACCGCCTTCGGGATGGTCATTATTTCGGTATTGCTGGCAGTGGGTCTGGGTTCAGCCATTGCACCGGTCACTACGGCCTGGTTTCCCCACTCTAATACCCTTATTACTTCCTTTTTATCCATTGTCGTTGGGCAGGGTTTTATGATCGTCCCTGTCCTGGTGTTTCTCCGCCGGCAGCATTACCCGTTGGTTCAAACATTACGCCTGAATCCGGTACCGTTTCCCGTAATACTATCTGTTTTTATTCTCTCCCTGGGACTGGTGATTCTCATGGATGAAGTCGACCGAATTACTGCCCTCTGGTTTCCGTTACCGGATTATTTGTCGGACATAAGTCAAGCTTTAATCATTACTTCCTGGTCATCAGCCATATTGCTCGTGTTGGCGTTGGTGATTCTGGCCCCCTTGGGAGAAGAACTCCTGTTCCGAGGTTTCCTGCAACGAACGTTGGAAAACGCCTGGCCTGACATCACTAAGGCGGTGTTAATCACCAGTCTTTTCTTTGCCTTCATTCATTTGAATCCTTACTGGATGATTCAGATCTATGTACTGGCAGTAATGTTGGGTTATCTGGCCTGGAGATCGGATTCTGTGATTCCCAGTTTTATTCTCCATCTGGTGAATAACGCTGTGGCATTAACCTTCAACAATTTAAACGATTCCGTATTACAAACCTATTACCTGTGGCGCGGGCATGTAGCTCTTCCCTGGCTTGTCGGAGGCGGGCTCCTGGTCTTTTTCGGATACAGGATGTTTCATACCACACTCGAGGCTTCATCATGAAAAAAGAACTGTTCGAACACGAAATTTCCATTCTGCGGGATACATTCCGGCGTTTGATCCGCCGCCATGCCAAACCCAACCTGATTAAACTGATCAGTAAAACTCACCCGGCGGACCTGGCCGTGTTGTTCCGATACTTTAATGAAGAAGAACAAACGCTTCTTTTCGACCTGATCGTATTGCATGGTAATCTTCAGGATTTTATCCCGGAACTGGATGAATCTATCATCATCAATCTGCTGGAAGACAAGGAACCTGAAACAATCGTCGCTTTATTACGCGAACTGGATTCCAATGATCGAGCCCTGATACTGGGGTTGCTGGAAGAAGATCAGGCACAGGCGGTCATGAACCTCCTTCATCTGGAAGAAGTGGAGGAGGTAGAAGAATTTTTAGCTTATCCGGAAGACAGCGCCGGATCCATGATGTATACCGATGTTTTTGCGCTCCATGAAGACACGCGAGCCCGGGATGCCATCATGACGCTTCAGGATCAACAGGATGCTGAAATGGTCTTTTACTTATATGTGATTGACGATGATAATCATCTGGTGGGCGTCATATCCCTCCGCGACCTGGTGACCACTCCGCCGGAGGCCCGGTTAAAGGATATAATGATCAAGCATGTGCATTCCGTTCGCCAGGAGACGGACCAGGAAGAGGTCGCCCATATTGTGTCGCGGTATAATTATTTAGCCGTACCGGTTGTGGATGTGGAAAACCATTTACTGGGAATCGTCACCGTGGATGATGTGGTGGATGTTATCCGCGAAGAGGCTACCGAGGATTTCCTGCAAATGGCCGGGGCCGGAAAGGACCGGGAAATATTACTAAAACCCACACTGGAGGAATCAAAACTGCGATTTCCCTGGTTATTTGCCACCTGGGTTGGAGGCATTGGCGCCTCGTTCATCGTGAGCGCTTTCGGCCTGTTGCTGAATGAAGTAATTGCCCTGGCCGCTTTTATGCCGATCATTGCCGGGATGGGCGGGAATATCGGTACCCAGTCATCGGCGATTGTTGTTCGCGGTTTGGCAACCGGACGGATCGACTTCGGGAACTATTTCAAAGTGATTTTCAAGGAAATCAGGGTCGGATTAGTGTTGGGGATTTCATACGGTTTTTTGCTGGGATTGTTTGCCCGTTTCCGGTATTTGGATGCTCCGCCATTACTCGGTTTGTCGGTTGGATTAAGTATAACCATTACGATGCTCATCGCCACAATGATGGGAACCATCATGCCTATTCTGTTACGAAAACTGAATCTGGATCCGGCCATTGCCACGGGACCCTTTGTCACTACCAGCACTGATATTTTAGGCGTTACCAATTATTTTCTGATCGCCTCCTTCTTGCTTCATTTGGGATGAACTTCCTGCTGATTGCCTTTTCCGGCATATATTTTTTATTCGTCCTGGCCTTTATCATCGGTCTGTACCGTCTTCGTCCGATAGATCCGATACTGAATAAGATCACCGTCTCGGTAGTGGTTGCGGCCCGCAATGAAGCCCGGTATCTTCCCGATCTCCTGGACAGCCTGATCCGGCAGGATTACCCGGCGGAATTCCTGGAAATTACCATCGTCGATGATCGCAGTGATGATGATACACCAATGATTCTGGACGCCTATACGCAACGCTGGCCACAAATTCAATTCGTAAGGATTGATCAAACGGTGAAGAATATGACTCCCAAGAAATATGCCCTCACAAAGGGGATCGAACAATCTACCGGATCTGTGATTCTGGCAACCGATGCCGATTGTCAGGCCCCGGAAGGATGGGTGAGAAGTATGGTCAGCGCTCTGACTTCAGGTAAGAACCCGCCGGGAATCGTTGTGGGGTTTTCCCGGATGGCCGTACCAAACAACACGTTGGTGGAATACTATCAACGGGTTGATTTTCTGGCCGTCATGGCCGCCAATGCCGGTGCGATTGGTATGGGATGGGGCTGGTCCGGTTCCGGACAAAACCTGGCTTATCGCCGGGAAACTTTCGATTCCATCGGGGGCTTTGCCTCGGTCGCCCAGCGGATTTCCGGTGATGATGTATATCTGGTTCAGGCCATTTCCAAACACAGCCCGGTGCTCTTTAATGCCCACCCGAACAGTTTTATGACTACCCGGCCGGTGGCTACCTGGCGACGCTTCCTTAGTCAACACATTCGCTGGTCTTCCAACTCCAAACATTTATTGAAAACCGATCGGATCTTTCTTTTCTTTTTAATTTCTGCTTTTATTACCAATCTGTCATTATTCATCGGTTGGTTTTTTATTGCAATAAAATTATGGCTCACGTTGGGCGGATTTAAATTCATTCTGGATTACACCGTTATCATCCTGGGGGCAAGGCAGTTTCAGACTCCGGTGAAATTCTCCACGATTCTGATCTGGTTTCTCCTGCAACCATTATACATTCCGATTGCCGGTCTTGGAGGATTGGTCGGGCGTTTCACCTGGAAATGAGAATGTCTTCATTTTTTTCGTTTCTGCTGATATTTTTAATCGTAATCCCCGGGCTTCCCGCCCAGGATCGTTACCAATTGGACTTTTGGGGAATCCCCTGTGGAACGATAACGCTGAGCGAACCGGAGCCGGGCACACTGACCTTTGAAACCCAGGCCAGCGGTTTGTTGGATTGGTTATATCCCTTTCATAACGAATATACCGTCACCTTCGACACTAACACGTTCTTTATGCGTTCCACGGCCAAGAAAATCCGCCAGGGAGAAGCGGTGGAAAAACTGAGCGGACGATGGGACGATGCACAACAAGCTGTGATTTATGATGATAAAACCATCATCCCCAGAGATTCCGAAGTCATGACGGTTCTCAGCATGCTGGCCCTCATAATCCACTGTGATCCAGAAATGGTTGATACCCATTGGTATCCAATGGAACACGAGGGCGCTTTGTATCGTGCCCGATTCCTTTGGGCCGGTCCGGATACCTTAACCATTGATCGAGTACACGTTCCCGCCGATCGTTATCGTCTTGATTTTGAACTTCAGGATGATTCAAGAAAAATTCTTGCGCACTCCGATTTTTTTCATGAATATATCACTACGGATGGACTGATAAAACAAGTATGGGTAAGCACAAAAACACCAAAGAGAATCCTGCAGGCACAGGTGACACTTTCGGGTCTAACCCTGAAGGCGCGCCGCCTGCCCTGAAAACAACGCTTCACCATTACCGTCGAAATCTGATTATCTGGGCTTCGATAATCCTGGCGATAATCGTGGCTTTAGTATTTGGTATCGATAAAAAAATTGTCGTTCTGGCCACCGTGCTACTGGGCCTGTTCACTCAGGTGTTCAGCGGCCTGGGAGCGCTGATTGCCATGATTCCCTGGATTGGCCCCCTGATCATCAAAGTTCTCACGATACCCTTTTTCTGGATTCTGAATGCCCTGGGTTATTTTGTATCGGTAGTGGCCATTAAAAAGGGATATAGCCGGGAAGTTCTCAATTCCCGTACCTTGACGATTGCCCTGCTGATCGGAATTGTGATCGGATATATTCTTGGGCATGTATTTCCCATGCGATAATTATTCACCAAACGGTCCTCCGAACGCACCCATGGTATTCCGGGTGCCGTCCCGATTCAAATATTCCACACCGGGATGACCGGCATGAATGCCGGGTGACGTATCCTGAAGATGATAGTCCCCGGTGCCTATGAATTCGGGATCACCGCTAATATTATTGGTTCCCAGTGTGGAGTCGAGCAGTAGATTATAATCCAGCGTAATTTTTTCAAGATATTCGGAATGATCATAAAAGGGACTCACACTCGAAGTTATAATATTATTTCGCACGGTTAAACTATCGCAATAGGCACCGATTACAATACTATTATTGACCACAGTACAATTAATTATATTTCCATGAGCGTTGGTGGTAACAACCCCCTGCCCTGAATTCCGGAGAATCAGACAATTATAAAGACTTCCGTTTCCGGTTAACAAAACTCCGCCACCGGGACCGGACGCCTGATTGTCAGTGATGAAACAATTTCTCACCCGGGCATTTCCGCTGAGATAAATACCACCTCCGGGAGTCGAAAATGCCGTAGCACCAAATTGAATTTTAAATCCAACCAATTCACCGGCACTGATTTGAACCACACGATACAGAAATTTTCCATCCAGAATCACATCATCCCAGGTTCCCTGAGCCATAACGTGAACACCCTTGCCAAACTGAAAACCACCGAAATATTTTCCTGGTCCCACCAACAGCGTATCGCCTTCATCAAGAACCGGCAGGTTATAGGCCAACCGGAGGGAATCGGTATCTCCGGGAATGGAGATTCTGGTTGTTTTTGGAACCGCCACTTCCGCATAGGCCCAGCGAATATTGTACAGACTGTCTTCAAATCCCACGCGATAGGTGAGATCCTCATCATCGGTAATCGTATCGATATACGTGGTAATAAATGGATTCCGTATCCGGGCTGCCAGTGTCCAAACCGAATCCATTTCGGTGCGGCGTTCAATCCGGATATCCCGGAAATTTTCCACGGTAATTTCATCCCAGTACAGACGAACCGTGGACTGCAAAATAATCCGTGATGAATCCGCTTCACCCGTCACAGTAAAGATCTCATCGGTCGGTTTGGGATTAAAGGGCCAGTCACAGGCAATCATTATTAATGTGATCACCCCGATAAAGAATAATAGCCTGTTACTGCGTATCATGATAACCAATCGTAATGGAGATCAATCGCCGGTGGCGATCATAGTAATTGAAAATATCTCCTGAAGTATATTGCTCCGAAGCCAGGGTGGCGGTTGCGGTGGAAAAAATGTTCCGGACCGTATAGTTCAGGCTGACATCCAGGAAATAGATTTGTTTCGTCAGGGTCACCGTTGCATTCATATTGCTTTGTGATTCCAATTCCGTCAAGGAAACGCCGCCTTCCAGATAGTGCTGCGGTCCTTGCCAGATATAACTGAGGTTGGTTCGGAACCAGCTTCGTCCGATATTCACGGTAACCTGAGTCTGGGCCGATGGTTTCCCCGGAAAAACCGATGCACTACTGGGATAAATTCGTGTATACGATGTATTCACCCGGACCAGACTTTCCAATAAGGAAACTCTTCCTGATACTTCCCATCCATGCAGCTTAGCTGTTAATGTATTGTATGGTATGGACAGATCATCCTGAACCGTTCGGTAGGCTACCTTGTTATTATAGAAATTTCGGAACACGCTGGCTCCCAACTCAAGTTTGTCTACCGGCATTGTATTGGTCCATTCACGATTCCACAGGACACTAACCTCTACAAGGGAAACATTTTCAGGAAGAAATCCGTTTTCCATGGAAGTTAGAATAGAAGCAACTTTCTGAATCTGATCCTGAAGTTTCTGAGCCTGGTATTGGGTAACCGGTATAATACGAATCAGTCGGTCGTATTCATCCTGCATCGTTTTTTGTCCAACACCCCAGAGTAATCGATCAGAGAGATTGGGGAGCCGTGTATTTTCACCGGCATTGAAAAAAATCGCCCAGTGCTGATTCCACCAATTTGTCTCGGCGGCCACGCCGATCCGGAAAGTTTGCAAATTCCAGGATTGGCGGATCGATAATGTATCAAGACCGCTAACGTCTCCATCCTCATATTGGGTCAACCGTTGGATTTCATCGTAAACCGTTTTCCCTTGTCGCAAACCACCTTCCAGCTTAATCAGCGAAATACCGGGGACAGGATTTCGTGCCTGATACCTGATGGTAGCTGCAAGGGCTGCTTCCCGTTGATTTAATCGGGTCGTATCCCGAAGAACCTTATCCGAATAATTATCCAGAAAGGCCTGATTTCCTGAAAAATGCTGGTCTTCCTGCTCCCATTGGATATTTCCTTCCAGCTCCCGAAAACCAAAAGCTTTATTAATGACATAAGACTGTGATTTTTCTTTCAGCATTCGCTGAAGATTGGAAAAAAAATGATCTTCCCAATTCCATTGTTTCCGACCACCTTCCAACGACCAGCCGTTTCGGGGACTGCGACGGTAGTTCCACTCTACCCGGTCAACCAGAAAGCGGTCGGCGGTTATCACCCCGCCGGAGGGAAATTCAATAGCGTTTCCCAGATCGATGTGGCGCAATATCAAATCGTGTCGAAGAGTGGAAACTTCACCGCTGAAATTCCGGTACTGGGTGTCAAACAGGGTTCGTCCATCGAAAAGACGACTTTTCCCCGATATTTGAGCGCCAATTCCCACCGGTCCCCATTTAAGGTCGGTGGCAATGGATCGATCCTGATCCTTCCCGGTGGTAATACCGGACGTAGACTTGATTCGGAAGGATGTTTTTTCCGGACGACGGCTGCGCAACAGAACCACACCGCCAAAATTTCCACCGCCAAACATGACGGTCCCACCGCCTTTTATCACTTCCACAGCCTCCAGGCCGGATAAGTCAACAAATCCCAGATTCGCCACTCCCGTGGCCACATGATTAATTTTCACTCCGTCCAGATAAACGGCAATCTCATCGGGATTACTTCCGCGGATACTGAGCGTCTGCCGTCCTCTTTCGCTGGTAGCCACCTGAACGCTTTCCATTTCCTGAAGTACTTCACCCAAATCACGAATCCCACGCTGTTCCACCGTTTTCAGTCTGGACACCTCGATACTGCTGGAAACATCCTGGGACCCCCGGCTTCGGGAGCCAACAATCGTCACCTCCGCACCTGGTAATACCCGTGGAACCAGAGTGATAATAAGATCGTTTCGTTCCTTTTTATCCGTAATCGTTTTCTCCAGTACTTCATAGCCCACATGGGAAAATTCCAGAACAACCGGAAATTCTCCGGCATATATGATTGAGAAGGTTCCCTTTTCATCGGCGACAGTACCGAAGTCAGTGCCTTTTATCATAATATTGACACCCGGCAGGTATTTTTCCGTATCCCGGTCAGTGATATAACCGGACAGAGTGACGGATTGGGCAATCAGAATCCGGCATGTTATGATAAATAGGATGAATGCCCGGAACTTTGTTGGAATTATTTTCATGGATGGCAGAATGCTTTCTGTCAGAAAATACCATTAAATTGGTATATGAATATATTAATCATCCAGGGACCCAATCTCAACCTGTTGGGACTGCGTTCCGCGCAACTTGGCTCCACGCTCACCTTGGATAAGGTCAATAAATTGATCCGGCGACATGTACGGAACTCAGAGCATACCGTAAAAATCGTTCAGACTCATAAAACGGATCATGCCTTGTCCCTTCTTCAACGCAACCGAAATTGGGCCCAGGGAATTTTATTCGCTCCGGCCGGATGGGCCTTGTATGAATATGCTCTCCGTCAAGCCATTGAACTGATCCGGATTCCGGTTATTGAACTGCATTTCACACCCGAGTATCAACTGGGAATTGATCCGGCACAATCCATTTTTCACGCTGTGTGTCGGAAAACACTTGTAGAAGCACCAGAAACCGTCTTTCAAACCGGTATTGATCAATTACTTGAAATCGCCGATTAATTCCCTTCAATCGGTGCTTGCCGGTATCGGGTTGCTTTTCTTAATCCAGGGATGCCGGCCGCCCGTTGTTCCGGCAAATAAATCCGAACCTTTCCCTTCCATGGCGATCGAATATTCACCTGACTCCCTTTCACTGCAATTATCTATCACCGGAAACGGGGCCGATGAATTTCCGCCCTTGAATTTTGTTACTCCGGATATTGTTGGTATTTGTAATTCATTATGGAATGACGTACCATCCGATATTTCTGATTCTTTATTCATGCAGTTCGTCGGGCTGGCATCAAAACATCCACCTGAATATTCTCTACAAAAAGTGTACAATGACTCCCTGGGATTAACGTTTGATTTACAATTGGATTTGACCGAACTCATTCAATCCCGGGATTCACTTCTGTCCTCCCATCAATCTAAAAATGGCCCAGATACTGACGGTCCTTCTAGGGAATTATTGTCATCGCTGTATCTTCTACTTCCCTGTGAAGGAGTTCCAATCCCCAAAGATCCGGAACTGCTGCCGAATTCTCCGCGGGAGTATCGTAACGGAACTCACCGGGGAATCGATTTCCAAGCCACGTGGGGGACCCCTGTACGGGCAGTGGCCACCGGTATCGTACTTCGGGCCGATCATGAATTTCAGGAAAGTTCTCCGGAATTATTTCAGGACTTGTTAAAAGAAGCACATCTCGTTGGCTTTACTCCGTGGGACATTTATTTCTCCCGACTATTAGGGCGGGCTATTATCATTGACCATGGATTAAACCTTGTTCCCGGTTTTCGAGCAATTTTATGCTCATTTATCACATATTCGCAAGGATATTACACCCGGGGTTAAGGTGGCCGCTGGAGATTTCCTGGGGCGTACCGGTAATACCGGTACGGAACCCAGTACGTATGGAACCCGAAACCAGGCTCATTTGCATTGGGAAATGATATTTCAAAATCGGTCTGGTGAATTTTACCTCGGGCAGGGAATGAAGAATCCCGATTTAGTCCGCTTTTTAGCTAAACTCTTTTCAGATTCCGGAGTGACCGAATAAATCGTGCATATCCTTTTAAAAAGGTCTAATTTTCCCTCCGGGAATATTTCACCAACCATTTCCATCCTTCTCAGGGGGTTCGTAATGAAAATCAGCATACTTGTCTTTGCCTCTTTCCTGCTTTCGGCCTGTGCCTATCATTTGGAAATTGACGTACCATTAGAACTTCAAAATGCCATTCACGTACCCATTCAGGGTGATGAAAATTCATGGAGTCTGGATTTCGGTCAGTTCCATGCCTACGATATATTTGACCGGGACAATCGTGTATTAATGACCGATTATAGAGATTTATCCTACGATGTAAAAATTTTTGAGTTCACCATCGAAGATGCAGCCGGGTATAAATGGAATTGTTGGTGCGAATTTCCTCTCCGCAGCGCCTGGGAAGAAAAGATTCGGTTTAAACTTCAGGATTTGCGTAATCCGATGAATAAATGGGAAATGGTGGACACACTGGTTTCTCAACTTGAAAATAAACTGGTCGTTTCCAGTTATTTTGAATCCAAAAAAAAGCACCTGCTAAGCAAGGTTCTCATGGGCTACACGTTAACCTATAATGGCCAACTTGTTGGACTTGTGGATGTGGCCAATACCAATGAGGAATCATTTTATGTTTTACCCAATTTAAACCCTGAAACTCAGATGCTGGTAGCCGCTACAGGAACGGCACTTATTCTAAAACAAAGAAAATGGTTTCAATACCAGAATGAGATTGAAGCCCGACAGATGGAGACGCAATTCTAAGCTATTACTCCGGCAAATATTATTTGTATGAAAACGTTTATCTGATGTTCAGTGTCACCCCCAGCAAGTGAAATACGTAATGAGTGAGGAGTAATTATTTAAGGGTATTGGTAGCGGAATGGAGTGACGAAGCGGTCTTCCCGTATCCGGAATATCGCAACTAAGTACAATTATACGATTATCCTAGGCCAATTAATAATATTGAGGGTGGATTTTACCTACTACAGATTGATTTTACTCTCGTCTTTTCCCAAAATATATGTAACAAAAAAGGGCTTCGAATGAAGCCCTTTTTTGATTCTTTTCTGAGGATTAAAATTCCAGTGACAACTGCAACGTGCTGTTGTTACTGAAATAATCCGTAGCCGTCCGAATGGAATAGGCCACACCGAGAGTCATACCGCCCAGAGGGACATTGACTCCGGCACCAAAGGAGGCGCCAAAGGGTGTTTTGGTCCAATCATCCCAGACCGCATTGCTGATATTATCAGGTTTCGTATCGGTGATCGATTGGAAGGATGATCCGGCGGCAACCCAGCCCAGCCCGGCAATAGAATACTTTACAGCAACACTATTGCTATTGGGACCAAAGCTGTAGTTCCGGAACGAACCCATTACGTCCAAACCGGGGAATACGGTGTAGTTCGCGGAAATATCCAAAACCGCCGGGAGATCAAAAGCCTGACTTTTGACCCGGAAGTTTTCCTTGATAGATCCGGATTGGGCATCTTCCGGAGTCAGTTTCTGCTCCAGGTCGGACCCGGTGTATTCCATTTGACTTCCAAGATTTCTCAAGACAACACCAAAGGACAGGGGCAGGTCAGCAAATTTATACTGGACGCCCAGGTCCACAGCCAGGCCAGTGGCACTGGTATTAACGATGGTTTCATTGATCAACTTGGCATTGATTCCAAAATCAACCCGATCGGCAAATGATTTTGAATAATTCAACATGGCGGACATGAACGTGGGAGAAAATGTTTCCCCGGTCCCTTCCGTTGCATCGGCGGTGGTCACAGGAATATCACCGAAATCCACTGATTTCAGCGCCAGACCGAATGAACCGGCCCGACCCAGATTCGTAACAAATCCGGCATAGGTCAGTTTAATATCGGCAATGTAGTCCAGGGTCGAAGCCGTTCCCTGAAAACCCTTTTTGAAGTGGGCCACACCGGCCGGGTTGAGGTACAAAGCCTCAACCCCGCTAACGGTGGCAACATTTGCGCTACTGGTGGCAATATTCTCGGCACCCACTGGGATTAACAGTTGTGTTGCACCAGAGGTACCTTGTGAACGAATGGTTCCTGCGAACAATGCTGATGCTGTAAAAGATCCGATCAGGAAGAGTCGTGTGATTTTGTTATTCATTTTTTAACTCCTTCCGAATTAATAGACATCGAGTCTTTGTTCAGGCATCACAACTGCCAATTTCAGGACTTGCTCACCGGCATCCGTTTCGATGTGTGCGATATACATACCGCTGGCCACCGGGATACCGTAGTTATTGCGCAAATCCCAAACTTCATATTGAGTACCGGCATCATTGTGCTCCAGCCGTCGAACTGGCGTTCCTGCCAGATCGAAAATCCGAATGGTGCAGATCCCGGTTTCAGGCAAATGCGTGAATTGCATTTGCTGATCCACCGGAGTCCGTTCCTCCGGATTATATCCGAAGTAGGGATTCGGCCAGACGTTGATTTTATCCGGTGTGTAAGCAACCGTGGCGCCGGCTTTACTGGCGGTGTTATAAGTAAAGCCATCATTAGCCTGATTCGGCTTGGTCGTGGCAATATGGAAGATGGTTCCCGTTTCCGGAGCCTCGGCATTATAATCAGCCGGGGATGTAGCGGCAATAACATCACCACCGTTCCAGTTCATGAACACGGTGCGGGCAAAGGCCAGCCAAGCGTCCATGGGACCACCGGCATCATTACTTCCCGGTTGCGCATACCAAGCAGGTACCGCACTTCCGGCAGCGGCGCCGGCCATGAAGTTATCATAACCCTGCGTGCCTGGTGTTTCATCCACGGGACTCAGGACATAGACCCGGTCCGTCCAGGGATCGTTGGTTCCACCGGATGTTCCGTGGTCAGCGTCAGCACTGCCATACTGAAGATTCCATTCCCCATTTCCGTCTTCATCCAGAAGATAGGGAATCATCTGGAAGTCATCGCTGGGATCATTGGGATCGCCTACATTCCACCATTCAAAGGGAACATCGACAACGGTTCCGGAGCCCCAGTTATCGAAGGCTTTACCATTTCCGGTAAACCGGATTTCGAAGTCGTCCGGGACTAACCATTGGACACCCGTACCGCCGGCAACGCCGTATCCACCGGTATAGGCGAATACTGAAGACATAAAGGCGTCTTCATCCACGCCATACATGGGTCCTACATTCAGGAACCAGGTAGCGCCGGTCGTGGGCTGTTGATCGGTATAATCGCCATCCGCAATCAGATAGCTGGGGAAATACCACCAAGCCAGGGCATCTACCGGAGACGCCAGGGTTCCCGTAGAGTTTGCAGTGACACCAACCCATTTCAAATCGGGCGGCGCGCCATTTACGGCCACCTGAACACCATCCACGATGGGATTGGAGCCGGCACCAAATTTATCGGTACCGGTAACGAATTTACCGTCGACAATGGCGTCGTTGAAGTACCCACTCTGCATGGTTTGATGAGCTGCAAGAACTTCACCAGTAGTGTTATCTTTCACGTTCCATTCCAGCAGGGATTTGAATTCATAGCCCAGTTCGGTAACGGTTGTGGTTCCTACAGCATCTACGGTTGTTCCGTCATAATTGTCATCATAGACATGCCAATTAATACTGAACGGATAACCCGCCGGAGGTTCAATATTTACTGTAAATGTCGTTCCTCCTTCGATAGAACCAATCTGAGACCGGGAACTGTCACCCCAAAATATGGTGTTTGTAGCAGCATCCAAAATACCGGTCATATTAGAACAATTTTGACCATATTGAGGATAATTACAATCCCCAACCTGATCCCAACTATTGATGGTCAAATCATCTGGTAAATCAACCATAATACCATCCACCCAGTTGGACCCGCAGTCCATATCAAAGGTGAAGGTCAGATCAACCGTACCTACGGTTCCGGAAACAATCGCTGCAGCGGTAATTGTAGAACCGGAACAATCGACATATTTGCCCAGCATGATTTTACCCACGGAATCGGGATAGTTAGTGGTCTTCCACATGCCATCCACATCCAGGTAATAATGCTGCCAGTCAAAATAGACGTTGTATTCATCGCCGGTAAGCGCGGTCGGATCAATTACGGTTAATTCCAGATTACCGTCGGAAGTACCTTCGGAATGAGTCCAGGAAAGATCCGATCCGAACACGGCGCTGGAATCATTGCCGGTCCAGGTTGTGGGAACTTGAGGACGTATTGCCAATACCACCGGATTACTTTCCAACGTTCTTGGGATACCATAGCGGTTGTATCCGTAGGCCGTCACAGCGAAGTAATATTCACGATTGGTAATCAGTGGAGAACCGTTGTTCAGCGCATCCGCAGTAATATGCAGGAAGCGTTTAATACCGGAATCGGATCCAAACTGTACCCGGCGATTGATGGTTTCACCAAAATTAGCATCAAAAACATCATCATAGATCTCGGTAATTCCATTTACCAAGTCGTAGGTAGCGATCAACTTGGAGGCGCCCGTACCGGAAGCGGTTTCCAACTGATATACATTGTATCCTTCAAACTTGAAGGTTGTATTTTCACCACCATAGGTCGTATCGATAGCTGCCACAGTTTGAATCAGGTAAATCGTATCCGATTCAGTGGTGTACAACGTATCCAGAACTGCGAAGGCGCCACTGGGATCGGTAACGTAAGAGGTTCCGAACGTTGTATCGTAAGCGACCGGTACCGGTTGTTTATCAATAACATCAATGGCTGTATAGTCCTCGGCGGCCGCGTCCCAGGTCAGAATAATTTCGTCGGGAAGTGTGGTCACGTTTACATCGGGTGCCGGAGGTGACGCAGGCAGCGAGAACTGGATATCATAAGCCAATTGAGCCAGATCATCCACCTGCTTCAAATACAGATAGGAATCCAGGGGTCCGCCAGCGGCAGCCATAAAGATCCCGAAAACCACTTCCTGGGAATCGCCCGTTGCCATCGTGAACGGTCCCGCATTCATCAGGAAGCGTCGGTCGCCGGAAGAATGGATATCCGAATCCACATATTCCGTATCGTTGGGACCGGTATCCAGGGTGGGGTCACCGGGATGGACAAAGCGGCTTCCCCCGGTGATACTCACATCGTAGGGGTTGCCGTCTTTCATCAGACCTTTCATCAAATTATACACTTCCACCGCATCGTTGGGATCACTCCATACCGGATCGGATGAATTAATGTATTTGACGAAAGAGGTCATATCCAGGTTTTTAAAACCGGGAATTTTCCGGCCATAGGCCAGCGCCGTATCGCCGGGAGACGGAACCATGGGGCCCTGGAAAAAGTCATATCCCACAGCCGGTGTTCCGCCGGAATACCCGGCGAAATCCTGATCCACACCATCATTGTAGCAAATACCTAATCCCAGGGTTGTATCACAACCAACAAAGTCATCGCCGGCATCACCCAGGTCAGGATCAGACCACAAACCAATGTACATATCTTCGATGGTATTCTCACCTTTATTGATAATCAGTTCTTTGACGAACATCATATCGCCGAAAACATCGGGACGATCGAATCCGAAGATCGTTGTTTGGACTTCCACGCCAAGAGGAAGTGTGCCGAAGATCTGGTGACCTACGGGGTCGCCATCGTTGGCTACGTACCAAACGACCTGATCACCAATAAAATCGGGATGATCCACGCCGAAAGGCAACGGAGTATACACTCCGTCTCCATCTTCGTCAACCCAGGGTGCGCCGTCGTCAACCGGCCAATTCTGAAAATCATCGCTGGCCAGTGGATCGGCTAAATCCGATTTACTCACCTTATACAGTTTGTAGGCTCCGGAATTCTGATCACCGCCGAAGGGTCCGGAAACCAGTTCCGGGCCATATTCAGCCGTAGCTGTCCGGATGTCGCCGCCGACTTTACCGGCGAGCCAGACGCCGGAAGCGTACACCGTATAGGTGAAGTTATCTTTGGGCCATTCCATTCCGGAATGACCGGAAATCCGATGACTGACGACCATGCCATTATTTTCCAGATCGTCACGGATTCTATTCCCATCAAAGTTCCCTGTATTCGCTACGGATGGCTTCGCCAGAGACGGCATCCGGCCGGCGGGTTCGGACCCGCTTAAGCCGTTCATCAACAGCGTTGAACCAAGGAACAACAGGGCGGTAAAAACTTTTAAAGTTCTCATTTTAACCTCTTATTGCTTTCCTTATAAACTTACCGTTACGCCAAAGCGAACCATCCGCGGAATACCATACCGACCCGGAGTTCGGGTTCGGTCATGATACAAACTGGAGGCATCCACCGTCGGGTAATTAGCGGTTTGACTATTCAGCCAATCCTGACCGGATGGTGTTGCGATCCAGCCGTCTTCGCCGGCCTGGCCACTGGACGGATAAACCTCGTTCACGGTCTGGGTGTTCAACACGTTCCGCACTAACACGTAGGCGTTGAGTTTAATTCCACCCAGGGTGATTCCTTTATCTACCCGGAGATCCAGATTCTGGTACCAGGGCAAATTGCCGGAATTCACAGCAGCAACCGGAGTGTACCAGCCGCGTCCATAAACTGCGCTTTCTTTGATCGAAGGCGTATAGGCGGTTCCGCTGCCAAACGTAAGGACTGCGTTAGCGCCCAAGTCGGCAAACAGTCCCGACCGGGCCGGGGAGCGATAATCCACCATCAGAGAACCGGTATGGCGCTGGTCAAAGTCCAGCCGATTAATAATGGTGGGATAGGTATCACCGGTCCAGGCAATATTGAAGTTGGAACCTGGATCGGAACCGGTACCGCGGGCCCACATCATTGTATAATTGAAGTCGGCAATGAAACCCTGAATCCGGCGCATCCGCAGGTTGAAGGAAAAGCCCTGGGTTACACCAAAGTCGCCGTTTACATACTGGGACCAACTGAATTCAGAGCCATCCAGCATCGACGGAGTGTCAATACCACGGTTCTTCATCAAAATATAATCCCGGACTTCCTTGTAGAAACCGGTCACATCCAATGCGGCCAGTTGACCGATTTGCTGGGTAAACCCGATTTCATACGAAGTGGACCGCTCCGGTTTCAGCGTTGGATTCGGAGAAACAGTCATATTTCCCTGGGTCAGATTAGCCGCCAAACGGGAATCGGAAAGATAGAGATAAAGCAGCGGCGGAGCCTGCCAGTATTGACCATATTGAGCGTGGAAAACTGTCCGGTCGGTTACCGGGAAGGCAAATCCTAACCGGGGCTGTATCGCCGTCTGGGTTGGTACTTTTTCCCATTTATTGGATTCATCAGCACCGGCCCGGGTACGATCAATACGACCATTATGGGTGTAAAGATTGTCAAATCCCGCATCATCTCCTACGCCATCGCCATCAGAATCGGGAGCATAGGTGTTGGGATTAAAGGATTCAAATGACAATCCCAGATTCATCACCACATCACTGAGCTCGATTTTATCAGAGATATAATACCGCATTGAAACCGCTTTGCCCGGTTCCTGACTATGGTCATTTTCACTGTATTTATCCGTCTGGTCGCCGAAAATGTTATAGCCAATGTTATAGGTGTAAGCATTGCGATAGGTATTGTACTTCCAATCCAGCATATCCGCATCATCACCAACTACCCCATCGGAATTATAGTCACCCAATTCATCATTGGTAAGGGAACCGTCGAAATTGGCATCCAACTTGGCCACGTTTTCATAAATCTCCCGTGCCTGACTGACGCGATAATAGCGGATCGTCGTATTATACAGCTCAAAACCACCTTTTAATTCGTGGACATTAAGCTGGTTAACATAATCGGCCCGCAGCCCGAAGGTATCCTCGGAACGTTTAATATAGCGACCCCACTGGGCACCATACCCTGAAAAATCAATCAGAGCAGGTACGGACAGGGTGTTTTTCCCATTATCACGATAATAATAGTTTGCCGAACCGATTTCTGTTGTCCGACGCCCATAAGCCATGATATCATCATTCCAATTCCGGTTGTACTCTTCATTGCTGTATTTTTTAAGACTTACAATGCCGCGTACATAGGATTTGGGTGACAGGGTCATGGTACCGTTTAAATATCCCAGTCGAAGCTTGGAATCAAACTTGGGCATATTTGTCCAGTTAATCAGTTCATAACCATGTTGGTAGGTTTCTTCGGAATAATCGAACATGGAACCACCCACCTTCAGACGGAGCGGTTTCAAATCCAAAATCACGTTTCCGGAAACTTTCAACTGATCGCGACTGGCCCCTCGTTTGGGTCCATACCGCTGTTTGTAATTTTTCGCTACAATGTAAGTAGTATCCAGCCAATCCGGATAATAAGCAGCCAGGGAATCTATCGGAAAACCACCAAACTGAGCGAAAGCCTGAGCCAACAGAGTGGGATCGGTCTGGTTATTTTTCACGAATTGTTCAAAATAAACATTCCCGGCATTTAAATTCTTCATCGGATGGTCCGGATCACTGGGAGCGCCGCCGGTCCAGATCGCAGCACTGTCGGCGCTGGTGAGACTGGTGTATTCAGTCACATCTGCGTAGGGAATCGTTATCAATGAAGGATCGGCATCATTTGCCTTTTCCTGTTCCACATTCAAATAGAAACGCAGGGCTTTGGTTAAAGGACCACCTACGTCAAAATTCATGACGGAGTAGCCATAATTATATAAGGCGTTTCTATCGGTTCCGGCGGTTTTGGATCCAATATCGGTAACAAATTCGGCAGAACCACTGAACTTGGAAGCACCCGTTTTACTGACGACATTTACGATACCGCCATTGGCATTTCCATATTCGGCTGTAAAACCACCGGTTTGTACGGCAATTTCCTGTGTACCGCGTTGACTCAAAGCACCGGTCAGGTTGTTACCGTTCCAGTTATTTCGCACCAAAACACCGTCAACATAGTAGGCGTTATCACCGGTACGACCGCCGCGTACATGGCCGTTAACCACGCCGGTTTGCAGATCGACCACATCGGTTACATTTCGAACCGGAAGGGCCTGAACTACTTCGGTCTCGATGATCCGGTTAGTATTGGTTGCATTTTTATTGATGATGGGGCGCTCGGCTACTACCTGAACTTCCTGTCCCGCCACTGCGGAAACTTCCAGAGAGAAGTCCACCGTCGTGGTCAGGTCAGCGGAGACCCTAATGTTACTGACGGACATGGCTTTATATCCGATATATTCTGCGCGGACGGTATACGTTCCCACAGGTACATCCAGGATATAATACTGTCCATTTGCGTCTGTTGCCGCACCATATGTAGATCCCTCAACCAGGACATTGGCACCAACCAGGGCCTGGCCATCCGCATTTTTAACCACACCAGATATTTTACCACTGGTCTGGGCTAAAAGCATCACAGGGAGAACAATTACAGCAACAAGGACTGCTAGTCTCTTCATTGTTTACCCTCCATTAAGTAATTAATGAATGATTATGTTAAAATCTTTTTTTGCTTACCTCGGCATGAGAAATGGGGGCATTCCTCGGCGAATTTCTTCACTGTGCGCCTAAAAGCTAACCTTCGCTTTTTGTGGTTGTCAACAATTATTTTAATCGCCTCTTGTTGTCCTGTTTTGTGTACTTCAAGAATTCCTACAGACGAAAAGGCAATGGATTTAACTTTCATTATCCGTTTTTTCCCACCCTGACGACGAAGTAAACTTGGACCATGAAACACCAGACATCCAACCACTTCTTTTCCCTGTCCCGGCTTATAAGCCTTCTTATTCTACCGCTGCTGATCCTCTGGGGTTGTGACAATTCTTCTCCCGATCCCTGTTCCCCGGATCAACGGCGCGGAAAAGTCATCACTACTACTGAGTTGGGCAACTATTCTGCCGACCAAATCCATAGTTTATTCAGTGCTTTTCATATCAATTTTGAACTGGAGCCGGTAGCCAATGTGCGTGTATTGGCCTTGAATTATTGGACCGAAGATCCTTTCGGCAGGGAACAGTCCGTTTCGGCGGCTCTTTATCTTCCGGATACCACCGCCGATGAATTTCCCGTAATCAGTATTCAGCATGGAACCATTTTTCAACGCGACCAGGCACCTTCCGTAAACCATCTCTACAGCCTGGAAGGTGTAATCGGGGTCCTCATGGCTTCCAACGGATACATAGCTATCGCTCCCGATGGACTGGGTTTGGGAATCAACGAAAGTTTTCATCCCTATATTCATGAAACCGGCAGTGCCTTTCCGGTGATCGACGGTATTCGTGCCGTTCGAGGATACAGTTGTACCGAAGACATTCCGCTGTCTCCCGACCTCTTTCTGATCGGCTATTCCGAAGGGGGATATGTAACCATGGCTGCCCATAAGGTAATCGAAACCGACTATGGGGACGAAATCACGGTAACCGCTTCTGCTCCCATGGCCGGTCCCTATGATATTCGTTATATTGCCGATACAATCCTCCGGCAGGACAATTACGACAATCCCGGATATTTTGGTTATGTCTTTATGACCTACAACACAATTTACGGTTGGAATCGTCTCAACGAAGTCTTTGCCCCCGATGTGGCTTATCAACTCCC
>JAADFQ010000156.1 GCA_013152835.1 FCB group bacterium | reverse complement strand
GGCCTGTCGATATGAAAACAGAAGCCGGTCATGGTTTGACTCATTTCCGCATTCAAGCGCTTATTGTATAACCGCTGCCGGAATAAACGATGGGACAGGCGTAGTTTAAAGAAGTCAGCCAGAACCACCGGTTTATCCAGGGCCATCATTTCATAGATCGTTGAGGATGCTTCCGTCAACAATAAATCGGCTATCTGGTAATAGGGCACAATATTATAGATTTCCGGTCCCAGCAGATGAATATGATCAAATCGTTCCGCCAGTTTTTGAGCCAGTTTATACTGTTTCTTCAGGGATACACCGGCCCACTTATCCCGGAAATACGTCCACATATGCAGTTTTAAAATCACATTGTAGCCCTCGGTCAAAGGACCCAGTCGAAGACCGAATCTTTCCATCGAACTGGGATAGAATGTCGGTGCATACAGTAATGTGGGTTTATCAGGATCCAGACCCAGATCTTTGGCCATTGCATTTCCGTGAATCGCATTGGGAATGAACAGGGGATCCAGCTTGGCAAAACCTGTGAGATGCAACGTGGCTTGAATACCATTTTGGGTTAATTGTTTAATTCGGAGAGGACCTTCCACAAAGCGAACATCCAGCCGGGGATGGTGATCACGCCAGTAGGACGGTTTGACCCCGATCCCATGGTAAATCATTCCCACCATTGTTTGTTCGGTTACGAAATCCGGCAGAGGATAGCGGGACCAACCGCAGATAAAAACCTGTGGGTCTAAGGATTGGATTTTATTCCCCCGATCGGATTCGGTCTCCGCCGTGATGATAGGCAACGAAAAGCGGGGCAGGATTTGGCGCAAAAGCGCCTTTTCTTCTTCAGGTATCAGGGCCGAATAGGACAGGTGAATATCAAACAGCGGGTTGGATTGCAGTTTCTCGATTACCGGTTCAAACTGGGGTAAGTGGTATAAATGAAAGCAGTCAAATACAATTCGGATTTTTTCCATGAAGATCCTCGAACTGATTTTTATTTTTCAATCCATCGGTACGGACAGTCAGCCGGTTGGCGGATTTTATCCCGGATGTTTGGTGATATTGAATAATGGTAAAGATGGGCATAATTCAGTGATTCGATAATAGCAGCGTTAAAACAACCGCAGATTACGTCAGCATTTCATTCGTTATTCGTTGAAAAAATAATCCCGGTACCATGAAAAGCTATTGTTTGAATTGAATGGTATATAAGTGATGATACAGACCCTTCTGACCGAAAAGCTCATCATGCGTACCAGACTGAACGATGCGGCCATGGTCCAATACAATAATTTTCGAGGCGTTTCGGATCGTGGATAAACGGTGGGCGATGACCAGCACCGTGCGATCCTGCATCAGTTTCTGGATGGCGTCATTAACCCGCTGCTCGGATTCCGTATCCAGAGAGGATGTGGCCTCATCCAGGATTAAAATGGGCGGATTTTTCAACAGCGCCCGGGCGATGGCGATCCGTTGTCGCTGGCCGCCGGAAAATTTGGTTCCCCGTTCCCCGATATAGGTATCAAAACCGTGGGGTAGCTTGTCAATGAATTCCAGGGCATTCGCTGCCCGGGCAGCCTCCACGACGGCCGTTTCGTCGATATTAGTGGACCCATAGGCAATATTGTTTTTTATCGTATCGTTGAAAAGAATGGTTTCCTGGCTGACAATACCAATCTGAGAACGCAGGGAGTTCAGCGTTACATCACGGATATCGATTCCGTCGATTGCAATGGACCCCTTGGTTACATCATAATACCGGGGAATGAGATCGGCGATGGTGGATTTACCAGCGCCGCTGGCGCCCACCAGGGCTACCACCTTTCCTTTAGGTATCCGGAAGGAAACATCCTTCAGGACCCAGTCCTCGCCGTCATCATAGGTAAACGATACCCGGCGCAATTCGATGTCCCGGGAAAACGATGGAAGATTCTGCGCTTCCGGTCGCTCCTTAATCTGGTCATCGGAATCCAGCACCTTAAAAACCCGTTCCGCCGAGGCGATTCCGACCTGGAGCTGGAGGTTGATGCGTCCCAATTTCCGGATTGGTGTTATGGTACTGAACATCAGCAAAATAAACCGGATAAAATCTTCGGAAGTCAGCGAATGGGTCACCAGTACATCCCGGCCTCCGATCCACAGCAGGATAGCGCCGATGATTACGCCGATGGTTTCCGTGAGCGGGGTGGCCACATGATTTAATCGCGCCCGTCGCATGATGAGACGGTAGTACTGATGCGTTTCTTTCCGGAAGCGGTTGATTTCATAACCTTCCATCACAAAGGCTTTTACAATGCGGATGGCGCTCAGCGTTTCCGTAATTATATTGGTGATACTGGCAATTTTTACAGCGGTGCGCCGGGATTTCCTGCGAATACTTTTCCCGATCGTTATGATCATGAACGCCGATAAAGGTACGACCACACCGGCCAGCAGGGCCAGCTTCGGCGATATGATGACCATGAGAATCACAAAGGTGAGGATATTCAACGGTTCTACCATGAGCCCCTGGAAGGTGCTGGTCATGGCCTGCCGCATATTGCCCACATCGGTGATCAGGACGGAAGTGATTTTCCCCGCCGGTTTCTGTTTGAAATAGGCCAGGGACAGGGTTTGCAAATGTTCATAGATCCGGTTTCGCAGATGGGTGATCAGCTTGATCTGAACCTGAGTCATAAGAATATTCTTTATGTACAGGAAGACGTTCTTCAGGAAAAATACAATTACAATGGCGATACAAAGTGCCAGAAGAGTATCCATGGCCGAACCCCGAAGCAGGAGGCGATCGGTCCAGATCCGAAGCTGTTGATTTGCGGTTAGATCCGCGGACTGCAATAACTCCTGATGCTGAATCACCAATTGATCGAAATCGGATAGAATGCTGTTAATCAGGGAAGCGGTGAACCAGACGGAGATACTGTTGAAGGCGACGTACAAAACGGCGGCTCCGGTAGAACCTAAAATATAGGGCCAGTACCGGAAAACGAGTTTGAGCATGCGCTTATAAACGGGTTTTTCCATGAAGAATAGTATCGGAAGTGAAATTCTACGGGTGCAAAATATACATGCTCCGACCCGGAGGAAAAAAGCGATCTACCGGGGACTGAAAATCATTTTTTGGTGGACAATTCCCGCCTCGATGAAGCGTTTGCCCACCGGACGAAAACCAAGCTTTCGGTAAAATTCGACCACCTTTTCCTGAGCATTAAGGTAGACGGAAGCGCTGTTTGGGAGTTGGTTTAAAATGTAACCTACCAATGCTTTCCCGATTCCCAAATGTCGGAATTCAGGCAGGACCGCAAACCGTTCCAGTTTGAATCCTGCACCTGTTTTTCGATAGCGAGCGGTGCCCACTGCGGTTTTTTCCCACCGGACCAGGATGTGGGTGGAGGTGGCCTCCCACTGGTCCCGTTCCAGGGATTCCGGAACGCCCTGTTCCTCTACAAAAACGCGATGGCGGATGGAAAAAGCTATTTCCAGCTCCTCCGATGAAATGATGTTTTGTAAGTGTAAGTCTTTCATATTCAAATGAATGCAATAGGGAAAATTACATGGAAAACAATTCATTATTAGGTGCCGGTTACTGACACACTATTTCTTTCTCCATTCCAAGGATCAGGTACCAAAGCGAAGTCCGACTGATTACAATGGATAGTCATATTCCTGGTATCTAATTTGAGTCCGGTTTAGATTTACCCAATGAAAAGTCGTAAAAAACAAATCATTGTTGTGGGGGACCGTCTGTTGGTCCGACCTGACAAGGGTGGGAAAAAATCCTCGGGCGGATTGTATCTTCCACCCAGCGTGACCGAAAAACAGGAAGTACGTGGAGGGGTAGTTGTTGAAGTGGGGCCAGGAATTCCGGTGGGTAATCCCGATGATAATGAAGAACCCTGGTCCAAAACCGAACAAAATCTCCGTTATATTCCGCTCCAGGCCGAAATCGGCGACTATACTCTGTTTTTAAACAAAGCAGCCATTCCCATTACAGTGGAAGGAATCGATTATGTGATTGTCCCGCAATCCGCGATTTTGATTCTGATCCGGGATGATATGGACGCTCTTACAATCTGACGTTTATTCCCGTATAGATAAATCGCTCATAGGTCATACCCGGTGCAGACTGGTATTGAAATAGACCCCAGGTCCACTCCATCCTCGAGCCCCATTGATACCCCAGCAAACTATCCCATTCCTGACGAACCACTGAGGACCCGCGGGAATCGGGTTTCCAGCGGTGACCCCGAAATTTTATTTCCAGCCGTGAATTTATCCGGAAGTCGAGGGAAACATGTCTTTCACGGATTCCACCGGATCGGTTATCGGGGAATGGCCCGATCCGATCCAGGAAACCCAGATAGCTGTGACGTTCGCCGTAGGGATTGGCAAATCCTTCCAGGAGTTCGGATTGCGGTTGGTCACCGGAATATAATTCTTCCCCATATTGAATCATCTTTATCCAGGGAAGTCGTCTTATCCGGACCGAAAAATTAACGCTTTCGTAGTAAGCCTGAATACGCTGTCCGGAAAGGCGGCCCTGTTGCACGCCGATTTCCGCTTCCGCTGAAAATCCCAGGACATTCCACCGGAATCGGCCACTGCCCGTGTAGCGCCGCAGTCCGGTATGCTCGTCGATTTCCCGAAGCAGGGTAAATTCACTGATTTCCCGGCGGAAAAACAAATGTTGGCGTGGCCGGAGCTGAAGGGATATCCCTTCCAGAATACGCTGGGTTGAAATGCGGGAAACCGAGCCGGCGGAATCATCGGGAAACAGGATAAATCCCTCGGAAAGCCCCCAGGTTCCCAGTTCGGTTTGGGTTCGATTTCCGGTAAACGCCTGCCCTTCCCAGGTCCAGTCATTGGTGGCCAGTAAACGCTCGCTTCCCAGGGCCATTTCGAAACGGCCAAAACGGGTGATAGTGTGTAAGCGATCCGGCGGTTTCCATTGAATATATGCCTGATGCAGAATCGCAAGCGGTGAATCCCCGGTTTTTCCGAAACCACCTTGCAGTTCCATTCCCAGGGAAATTCCCTTGTGTTGCAGGACAGCCCCGCCCCGGATTCGTCCGGCCAGGACGGCAGCGGAAGCGGATCCGGTGGTATCGGATTCCCAGCGGGTCTGGAATTTCCCGCTCCACAGGATGGATTGACCGTGAACGGGAATCCAGAAGACGAGCAATCCGGGAATCAGGATCCGGGCAGCGATTTTCAGCGGGAGGGTCCTTCCCAGATCAAAGGATAGATCGGTTCCCCGAAGGGACCGACGGAGGCGGATAAGAAGCGCTCCAGATCCGGTTGCGTCCAGGGTGCTATTGCCTCATCGCCTTTCCGTGTATTGCCGAAATAATTTTCTCCGTATTGGGCGATGGATGAAGAATGTCGCGCGACCCTCACCGGCTGAACACGGGCTTTCAGCGCCGCCAGGATATCGGTGTCGGCGTCGCCGTAATACAGATCCAGATTCAACGCTGTCATGATACTGGCCTTTCCCTGTAATTCCGTACCGTCGATTATCGCCTCGGGAGCGAAAAACAAATTCCGGTTTACTTCGATGGGAAAGTCCAGAACGTCGCTTAAAAATTGTGCCAGGGCAGCCCCCTGTTCCGGATGCCGGCCGGTAATAAAATAAACCGGATATTCCCGGGCGCGGAAATAATTGATTAACGTCACAGTGGGCGGAATCACCCGGGACAATTTCCGGTCATGTTGATTGATCCACCCGTAATCCGGCTCACCGTCGGTATCCCGGGGTGC
>JAADFQ010000155.1 GCA_013152835.1 FCB group bacterium | reverse complement strand
ATCGCAGCGATCATTCATCTGGCCGTTTATATGATTCCCCATAGCGCCTGGGGATCTGAATTGGACTATACATCCGGTCCGTCTTAATCCCAGATTTTACGGGAGCAACGGTTGCCATCGGCAAACATAACTTCGGCGGAACTCCAATCTATTCTTGAAACCTACCCGATCGGGTCGATTCGGTCCATTCGTGAAATATCGTCGGGCTATGTGAATCGGAATTGGCAGGTCGTGGGATGTAACCGTACGGTTTTTGTGCGGGCAACCGACCGAAAAACTGAATCAGAAATTCGCTACGAAATAGATTTATTGCGGTTACTGAAGGCGTCTAAGATTCCGATTGCCGAACCGGTAAAAACCAGCAATAACCGCGATTATTTCAAATGGGAAGAGTTCTGGATCACTGCGTATCAATTTATGGAGGGAAGTCATCCACGATTGTCGATACCCAGCGCCCGAGAGGTGGGCAAGTGGATGGGGCGGTTGCATCAAATTCCGTTAACACCTGAATTGGTCCGCCCCAATTCTTTGAACGCCGATTATGCGAAAACAGTACTTGAAAATCGTCCGAATATTGAGGCTCAATTTCCGGGAATAACTCAACAAGTTAAGTCTTTGAGTAGACTGGTATCCGGTGAATGGTCACAAGCAATTATCCATGGCGATATTTTTCCGGATAATGTGATCATGAATAACCGAAAAATTGTCGCTTTCGTGGATGTTGAAGATGCGTGTACGGATTCGCGTTTGTTTGATCTGGGAATGGGGATTAATGGATTTTGCTTTTTGGAAAACCACTTGGACCCCAATCTCTTGGAGTCCTTTGTTACAGCCTATCAAAAGGAATACCCTTTGACAACTCGTGAAAGCAACAGTCTGCCTGTTTTCATCGATTGGACCGCCCTGATACTGGCTCTTTGGCATCTGGAAAATGCGCACACTAATGAAAATGCCCGTTCATGGAAACGGGCATGTGAACTTTGGCATCGTGTATTAACAAATAAAAAGGGGTAGGTACACGGTGTAGCATGGAACGGTAGATACAAGCCAGACAATTTTCTACCCCTTTTACATCTTACTTATACATACATTTTTTGATTCTGCAGAAAATTATTTTTAATTTGGTCGGAATATCCGATTAAAATATTAGATTTATGGTAGGAACGTGGGAGATTTGACCATTACTTTTTCATTTTCACCGATAATAAAATCCATCCCGGAGCAAATTGAAAGAATTTGCCAGGGCAAGCCTACCGGTTCCGATATAAAATCAATTATTCATTTCTGTAAATCTATGGTGACGGCCTTTTTACGCGTAAAACAATCCCGAAAAAAACTATACTTTACGATTATTAACCAACATGCCGATGAAATTGATGACTTGGCCCTCGATATATTAGCCCCTTTATTTTGCCGGAATCGGGAAGGCCGATTCGTACGATTTGAGCAATATTTTACTCCGATACTTGGGAGAATAAAATCCAATCCGACCGAAGCCTATATCCAGCTCAAACGACTGATCAGTTCCCATGTGGATCAGGAATTGATTGAGTTGCTAAAGAAGGAAGATCCGGATGGGTGGAAATTCTACCGAAATATTATTCTGGCTCCACAACGCAATCCGCATATTCATGTAATCGATATTCAAAACACCTGTTATTTACTGTATCACGATGATCCGTCTTCCGATCCCTGGGATTCCATCGATGGCAATTTACCGGAGATTGATCTGTCAACTCTGAAAATCTGGTTATCTGACGCCATGCATGACGCCAAAACAACACCGGCTTTCATCGGGAACGTACTCCGCACGATAAAGGAGGACCTTCGATATGCTTCCCAAGTACCGCTGGCCTCCATGCATAGTGCGCTGAAACATATTTTGGGAATTACTACCGTTCCACTGGACAGATATGAACCTTCGGATGACCGGGATTTGCTTCCGGTCACAAAAGATTCCTTGTTATCCTCCTTAAAACTTCATATTCAGCAGCAACTGGAAACCGTTTACCGGAAACCGGGAAAATTGCCGGATAATATTTTAGAACGTTATCAGTCTGTTTTGGATACCTATTTCGAAGATTTAATCTGGATGGGGCAAACCAATGCTCTGGTAAAGTACATGAATCATAACCCGGAAAATAAAATATTAAAAGTTGACTGGAATAAACATAAAAGTCGACTGGAGTACATGGTGAAAAAAGGAAGAGATTATTTACAATTTATTTTCCGCCAGAATTAAAAATGTATGTATGAGTCTTATGAGATGAAGAAATGTTTACCCAATAAAATGATTGAATCCCTGGCTTTGGGAAATCAAATGCCGGAAACGGATGATCATCTGAAAAATTGCTCTCTTTGTAGAAACCGCATCGAGATTGCAAAAGATTTTTTTCGGCAGATGGAGATGGATTTGGCTTCCAGCCTGTCTCAGCGTGAAATCAATCTGGCCGAGTCCCTGGAAAGCCCAATTGGAAAATGGATTGCGACGCCGGTGCAAACAATGACACCAACGCTGCGGCCTTCGGTTTATGCGGCTGCTTCCACGATCGATTTACCCAAACGGGAAATTCAACGAGTGGGATTATTGGCCACGCCGGACAAAGAAATTTTAATCCGTGTTCTGAGATATACTTCGTCCGGCCAGGTAAAATTATTCTTAATCTCAAAACATAAGCACAAAACAGAACTGGTTCTCATAAAAATTCCCGCAATCGGATTCGAAGGCGTCACGGATAAGTCCGGTGAGGTGAGCATAGGGAAAATTGATCCTTCCGATTGGGAAATGTGGCAGATAGAAGTACAAACGGCGAGTGCGATTTATACGGTTACCGCGATGGAGGATTCTGAAGGCCGGATTCGTGCCAGCCGGGATGTAAGCCTGATCCCTGAAGTAATGGATTCTATTACCATAGAATGTACCCGGGAAGTACAAGATTCTACGCTTTCGGTCCATGTATCAAAACTGATATCCGGTGTGGAAGACCAGAATCCCGTTTATCGGATACTGGTTACCCGGGGAGACATTATGTTGAAATACCAAACTACCGAATCCAGCGACGTTCATTTCCCCGGTATCCCTTGCCAGACGGGTCTTCAAATTCGCGTTTTTGATTAAAGTCCACCGCTTTTTAGATGTCTGAATCCTCGGTTTTCTCTTTAGAAGAAAAGTACCAGGCGCTGGAACAGCAGTTAATCCTGTTCCCCATGGATCGAATGAATCTTCATCGTCTGGTTCGGTTTTTCTATCAAAATTCAGCTTCCCTCCGGCCTTTTCGTTCCTACTATATTGAGACAGCAGAATGGTTCGAACTTCTCTTTACTCCCCAATCGCTGAAGTTTCAATCGCCGGAATTTTATCAGGAATTATTCCAGGTTTTGAAGACCGGTTCACAGATAGTCGAATCGGGTCCGATTGAATCTCTCTTCCACGATCTTATCCGAACCTGGAAACATCATGCCGCTGAAATGCAATTTTACTTAGGAGAGTATTTATCCGGCATACGCGTGTTACGGGGTGGGAAGGAGGTGCTTCATCTTACTGACATACACCCCGGGCAGGGAGTATCCGATTATCAATATTTCCATTCCTGGCTGGGAGTGGTAAAAGCAAAAAATGTGGCGTTGGATTCGGAAGATTGGGAAATCCTGGAAAAAATTGACATCGATTGGGAATCGGTGACCCGATTGAGCCGGGATCAAATCTGGACCCTGTTGATTCCCCGGGAGTCAGGGATAGAAAACTCTTCGCCGGATCAGACTTCGGTTCAAGTGGGAATACTCCAACCTTTACTGGTCACTACTGAATTGCTGAGCGATAGAACCGGCGAAGATGCGGTAATCTTTCATAATAAAACATCCACGATTAATGACCTGGCATATCAGCAATCCTGGGATGCGGTTCAGGCAGCACGACAAATTTATCCAAGACGCGGATATCAATCGAAGAACCGACTAAAAGTGATCTATTCTTTTCCTGATACGACATCCGTTTATACCGGTGATTCCATGGGCTTTGCCATGGGGTTAGTAACCGTTGCTAACTTAAGCCGTATTCTGGAATCTTTTCAGGAATATCGCTTACCGCAAAGTATTGTGGTTACCGGGGCCATGGATCAGCACGGTATATTGCGTCCGATCTCACCGGAATCGCTGCGTATTAAAATGAATGCCGTATTCTATTCGTCATTCGAAGGTATCGGCATTCCCGCTGAGAATCGCGATGAAGCGCAAAAGTTGTATAACCGGTTTTTACAGCGCTATCCTCACCGACATCTGGAGATAATCCCAATCAAATCGCTCCGGGAGGCCTTACATCACCCACGCCTGGTGATTAAACAAGCAGTTCCGTTTAAACAACAACTGAAAATAATATCGCGAAATTGGGCGGCGATTGCCGCCCTGATCTTACTCACTCTTTTGGGTGTGATCTTTCTGCCTACCTGGGATCGGAATCCGGCGAGTCTGAAAATGGACAAAGAAGGTTTATCCATTTATAATAAACAGCATAAAACATTATGGACATATCCTATAGATTCGGAATCCTGGCCGCAAAAATGGCGACAACAAAAGCGTCTTGATACGTGGAATCGAGCTTCATTAATCGCCGACCTGGACGGAGACGGGAAGCATGAAGTAGTAACCAAGTCCTTAATTCAAAAAAAAGAAAACTGGTCCGGAGAACTTCTATTTTTTGAATCGAATGGTAATTTAAAATGGCATTACGAAGATTTTCCCCGGATAAAGTTCGGCGACATCTGGTTTGAACCTTTTTATCGTCCGGGCAAAATTATATCGATCCCGCCGGAAAATTTCCGGGACAATTCAACCCTCGTTGTAAGTATGCCCCATATTCCGTGGTATCCTGATTTATTAATGAAATTTTCTATTGAAGGCGAAGTCCTTGGAACCTATATCCATTCCGGAGTAGTCAATATACAATTAAAAAATAAAAACACGCTTCAATCCGGAAATCAAATCTTATTTTTCGGAACAAATAATGATTACAATAGTGGCGTCCTGGGAATCCTCGATGCTGAGCATATCCGGGGACACAGTCCTCAGGATCAATTTGAATATACTCCTCAGGGTGTGGAACTGGCCGATCATGAACTTTATATGCGCTTTCCACAACTTACGGATATCTTCCCTTACCGGGCCCGATCCAATGTAATTTTGGTTTTAAAAAAGACCCCGACGGAATACCGGGTGGATCTACACATCGGAGCCTGGGGCGGAGTTATTTATACTCTGGATACAAACTTCCAATACCGGGATGTCGATTTTACAGATGGGTTGTTAATCAGATACCGGACGGAATATAACCGGGATCTGTTGGAAGACTATACGCTGGATGAAATAAAATGGCGTTTAAGTCGTATTGAATATTGGGAAGATGGGCAGTGGGTCGTTCACCAGGGAGTGCTGGATAGTGTAAATCAAAAATAATTTGGAGTATATATTGATCAACAACAATTATGATCTTGCAACAAAAAAATGGACAGAAGGAGAAGTCATGCTGGTTGTTTGAGATATAATTGTTCATATTGTTCGGGGGATTTGTATCTCAGAGCGGAATGTTTCCGGGAGCCCTTCCCAGATTAAGAGGTGAAGAAAAAGCTCATATCAACTACCATCATATCATTGATTGGCTTATAAGGAAGCTGGGAGCATTTAATCATTACCGTTACCGTTATGTTTTATACACGACTCATCGCCTTCGGATGGCTTATAATATCCTGACAGCCAATGATTCGGATACAGGCCATAAGCAATACATAAAGCTTGTATCTGGCCGCCTATAAAAATGAATTGGGATTTGATGCCGCTTTAGACCAACTGCTCAGAACCCGGCAGGAGATCACCGCAAAAACGGAAACGGTTTTACTTGCCCCAAAAAATGAAAACCTCAGTCATACAGGATGTCAAAGTATCCAATATTGCATTACAGGACTATGATGTTTCATTGAAAGGGGTCTTTTAATGAGAGCTAATACAACCGGTGGCCTCAATGCAACATTGAGAGATTTACATCTTCCTACAGTTAGAAGAATGTACTCTGAGCAGGCCCGGATGGCTGAAAAGGAATCATTGTCTTATGAGGAGTATTTACTGGTCCTGATGGAAGATGAACGTGAAACACGCTGGAATAACCGCATTAAAAGATTACTCAAATCTTCAAAACTGCCACTTGAAAAGAGTATTGATAATCTGGACAGAACCCGTTTCCCGGATATGATTAACCACCATATAGATGTGTTATTGGATGGATCCTTTCTGAGAAGAAACGAGAAGGTGCTGTCTTTTGGTAATCCTGGAAGCGGTAAAACACATTTAGTCTGTGCCATTGCATTAGAACTGGTTCATTCCGGGAAGCAGGTAATATTTACAACCTGCGGCATATTGGTTCAGGATCTTTTAAAAGCAAAACAAGAATTTGAGCTTGGTCATTTCCTTAAGAAGCTGCGGAGAAATGATGCGCTGATTATTGACGATATTGGATATGTTCAGCAGAGTAGGGAAGAAATGGAAGTTTTGTTCGCATTGTTGGCTGACTTCTATGAGCGAAACAGTCTGATGATAACCAGCAATCTGACATTTAGTGATTTGGAAAAGATTTTCAGAGACCCGATGACAACAGCGGTGGCCATTGATCGGCGGGTTCATCACAGCATCATCCTTGAGTTAAATGTGCTAAGTTGGCGATTGGAAAAATCAATGGAACGAAAAAGTGAAAAGAAAAAACAATAAAACTAAAGAAAAGCTAACTCTAGTCGCCCTACGGGCTCTTTCCGTTAGCTTTAAGCAATGAAAATAACTAGAAAATGATGGGTAATTATAATTGTCATTGAGGGTAAATTATGATTGTCGCCAGTAGCGTGATCTATTGAAAGACCATACACTGGATGAAATAAAATGGCGTTTAAGTCGTATTGAATATTGGGAAGATGGGCAGTGGGTCGTTCACTGAGGAGTGCTGGATAGTGTAAATCAACAATAAAATGGAGTATATATGGTAATCTGCAGCTATTGCGGTAATACCGAATTGAGGCGCATTCACCGTCGGTTGTGGATGCATTTTCTCCCGTTTTCTAAATTATTTCGCTGTGAAGATTGTTATCAGATCATCTTCTGTATTGGACCATTTCGATTCAAGCACCAGTCGCTTGCATAGGGTAGCTTTTTTACAAGATGAACAAAAACCCCACCGGAAGTGAGGTTTTATGCATGTGGCTCGAGACGGCCGTCCTTCGTCCCGACTTCTGTCGGAACTACGGCTGGTAAAAATCGAACCTTGGATATAAGTTATTCTGAAGTGGCTCGAGACGGAATCGAACCGCCGACACAAGGCTTTTCAGGCCTCTGCTCTACCGACTGAGCTATCGAGCCATAAAATGAGGGCCTGAAATTAGCCGATTTCCTGCGCTTTATCAAACCTTTGTGTGTCACCGATCAATTTCTCAAAATCGCACTTGTGTCGGGACGAAAATTCAGGTATGTTTGCCGACATTTTTCAGAGGAAAATGATACCGAACAACATTCTGTTACTGGCTACCCATAACCGTCATAAAGTTAATGAAATCCGGGCTATCTTGAATCCGGGAGATTCTTTTCGGTTACTCTCCCTGGAGGATTTCCCCGAAATCGGTGATATTGTGGAAGATGGGGATACGCTGGAAGAAAATGCGCTGATAAAAGCCCGAACCGGATTTCAAACAACGGGATTACCGTCTATTGGCGATGATACGGGACTGGAAGTTGATGCTCTGAACGGAGCGCCCGGGGTTTATGCCGCCCGCTATGCCGGAGAGGGATGCTCTTTTGATGATAATATCGAAAAATTGCTCAACGAATTGAACGGCATTCCGCAGAATCAACGTACTGCCCGGTTTCGCTGTGTCATGGCACTGGTGACGGAATCGGGGGAACAAACCGTTGAAGGCGCCATTGAAGGAATGATTACGGAAGAACGGCAGGGAGAGTACGGGTTTGGTTATGACCCAATATTTTTCATTCCTGACGAACATAAAACATTTGCTCAGCTTCCACCGGAAATAAAAAATAGAATTTCCCATCGTAGCTTAGCGTTAGAAAATCTTCGTAAGATTATCAGACTATGATAATACACAGGACCACCTTACATCGGAGACCTTGTCTATAGACCATCTGCTATCAGTATTATGGCTGCGGCCATAACCCTCTTCATAACCAAATAGTAATAACAACGGAGAACCCTTGAAATACAGGGCCTGGGGAATAGTAACACTGATAGTGATTCTGACCGGTCTTTCCAGAATTTATGGTCAACCGCCGGAGTTTGTACCGTTTATACCGGCGCAATTCCGGTTTGTAAATCCCTGGGTCTCAAAACCTTTTGATACCGAGCCGCTACCCCTTCACTTTCCCCTGGATTCATTATCAACTCCTCAGGGATTGGTTGGTATTCCAGGACTAATCAGAAAGCGAACAGCTATATTTGCCCGGGATTGGTCAACGATAGAAATATCGGAATCGGTAAATGGTGTGGTTTATTCTATCCCCTTTATCATGACTCCGGAGGCCTATTTCCTGAGCCACCTTCGGCAAAACCGTCTGGAAGCTTTTTCAAAACGGGTGAATGTTGAAGCACCGGAAGTGAAAAAGGGGTCTCAGAAAGGTGGCCGGGGACGGTCGATTGAAGTAGTCGGCGTTGATCTGGGGGGCTTGGGACGAGCTTCGTTACGGGTGAATGGGAATGTAAATATTTCCGGCAAGGCGGTTTTCCAAAATCAGGATCTGGTGCGGTCCTCGATTAATGAAGTACAGAATACACATATCGAATTTGACCAGAAACAAAATTTGAGCATCGAGGGAAAGATCGGCGACCGGATTACGGTCAAGATGGACCAGGATTCAGAACGGGATTTTGATTGGGAAAACAATATTCGCATCAGTTATCAGGGAAAAGAAGACGATATTGTTCAGCAGGTGGAGGCAGGAAATATTTCCCTCTCGCTGCCATCGACTCAATTCGTGACCTTTTCGGGCAAAAACAAGGGGCTGTTTGGATTAAAAGCAATTTCCAAACTTGGACCGATAAATATTACTTCAATCGCTTCCATTGAACAGACCAAAAAAGAACAACAGCAATATAAGGGAGGATCAAAATCCAAAACGCAGCAAATCAAGGATTATGAGTATTTAAAAAATAAGTACTTTTTTATTCATCCCTGGTTCCGGAATGGAGTCATGTCCGATTCAGTGACCACGTATCCTATGCAACATTCGTTTTATATCCCGCCTTATTTCCCGTTAAAAGACGGGTATCACCTGATTGGAAACATCGTGGTAAAGAATTTTGAACTGTATAAGCGGGACCTGACCAATGATCCGGCGGCCGATGTAGGTGTGGCCTATATCGATCCCAATCGCCCGGATTACTTGCCGGATAAAAAAGTGGACGGTAACTTTATCCGGTTGGAACGGGATGTGGACTATATCTTAGCGGAAAACCTGGGATATATCCGGATGAATATTTCAGTTCCCAATGATGTTATCGGATGTACCTTCGATTTAGTGGACTTCACTAGTGGCGATACCGTATTTACCGTTGGTCATCAGGTCTCGACAGAAGATTCCACGCTTGTTTTGCTGATGCTGAAATCGGCCAATCCGCATCCCAATGATCCTAACTGGGATTTGATGTTTAAAAATGTGTATAACCTGGGAACAACCAATATCAACAAGGAAGGCTTTGCTGTTCGCATCATAAATAACCGTGCCACACCGGAAAGCGATCGTGATAAGCAGGGCATTGTTTACCTGACCCAATTCGGACTGGACAGTCTCGATAACAATGGACAAACCCGGCCGGATGAAATAATTGATATGGACAACGGAAATATTGTGAATCTGGTAACCGGGGAATTGCATTTTCCCTCATATTTTCCCTTTGCATCTGCTGATTCCTTGTCGGGGGGAAACGATAATCCATCGTTGGCCGGATCCTTGGGCGGTGGCGTGATGTACTCCTCCAGCAACCTGAATGATATACGGGACGATTCCCGGTTTACCATCGAAGCGGACTATACGAATCAAAGTTCAACAATCAGTCTGGGATTTATGTTGGTGGAAGGCAGTGAAGAAATCCGGGTCAACGGAGAATTGCTCCAGCGCGGTGTGGATTACCAAATTGATTATTTTACCGGAACCATTATCCTGGGCGAAAAAGCCGCCGATCCCAACGCCAAGCTGGTGATCCTGTATGAAAAACATGAATTGGTATCTTTCGATAAAAAAGTAATCCTGGGTTCCCGGGCGCAAATGGATTTTGGGAAAAAATCATTTCTGGGTGCGACGGCGCTATATTACAATCAATCGGTAATCAATGAAAAAATCGATGTAGGCTATGAACCGACCCGAAATTTCATCTGGGACATTAACGGTCGCGTTGAACGGGAACTGAACAGTCTGACCCGTTTTCTGGACCGTCTGCCGATTATTGAGACTGAAAAACCTTCTTCCTTTTCAGTCGAAGGTGAATTGGCACAGGTACTGCCCAATCCAAATTCAATGAATAACCGGGCCACCGGCGATCCGAACGGCGTAGCGTATATTGATGATTTCGAGGGAGCTAAACGAACCACCACTCCGCCCATTCTGCGGCGCTATTGGAAAGAGTCGTCGGCTCCTTTGAATCTGGAAACGCTCAAGCCGTATTCCCAGATGAATCGGGCCCGAATGTATTTCTATAACCCCTTTGGTCAGGTCAGGACCAAAGATATTTGGCCGAACCAATCCACCTCCTTACGTGCGCAAAATGAGTTGACGGATATTTTGGTCTTTCATCAGAAAACTCGTCCCTGGCAATCGAACGTCGACCCCGATTCCATCTGGTCGGGCGTTACGACGTCCCTGTATACCGGTGATTATGATCAAACTCAAAGTAAATTCGTGGAAATCTGGCTTCGGGGTACCCAGGGGAAACTGGAAATAGATCTGGGGAAAATCAGTGAAGACCGGGATGGAAACAATAAATTAAATACGGAGGATATTCCCGAAGCCGGGTTAACTCTGGGGAATGGATTTTTGGAAGAGGATGAAGATACGGGTCTGGATGGTTGTTTCGACGAATTTGAGGATGGGTGGGGTGGCTGTCTTACCGGCGATTCCACCTATGCGGATTATCTTAACTATTATCAACAGACCGGAAATCCGGTTCCCATTAATATGGCCTCCGATGTGGATCCCGAAGATCCCAATGGGGATAACTGGTACTATTCTTCCGGGAGTTTAGACTACCGGAAAGTGAATGGAACCGAGGGGAATGGAACCGGAAAGACGATTCAGGAAGGTGGGAAATATCCCGATACAGAAGATTTGAATCAATCGGGATTTCTGGACCGGGTGAATGATTATTTCACGAAATCCTTCGATTTATCCGATACAACGTATCTGGCGGGAACCACGGTTAAAGATGGACAACCAACCGGGTGGCGCCTGTTCCGGATTCCACTCAGCCACTTTACTCCTGTGGATCAGGTCGAATGGAATGAAATCGAGTTCCTGCGTTTGGTGTGGACCGGTGTGGATTCGGAAGCCGTATTACAGGTAGCCAAAATAGAATTGGTGGGAAATGACTGGCAGGAAATGGGCGTTGCCAGGGACAGCAGCGAAACCTATGCCAGAGATGACAGTGTCTTTGCTATCGCCGTCATAAACACGGAAGACAATGCGAATTATGTTCCTCCCAGCGGCGTCAGGGGCGAATATGACCGGGTCAATGAAATCCGGTCCAAGGAACAATCCCTGGTCCTCCAGTTTACCAATCTGGAGCCCAAACATAAAGTAGCTGCCAAGAAAGTATTGTTTTCTCTGACGGGAAACCGGGCAAAAAGTTATCTCACCTATGACCGGATGAAAATGTATGTATATGGAAATTCACCCGGGATCAGAGCGGAAGATACGGATATTCACTTCTTCCTGAGATTTGGGATTGATGAAAAAAACTACTATGAAATTAAGCAGCCGGTTTACCAGGGTTGGGACGAAAATGAAGGACGGAACGTAATCAATCTGGACCTGAACTGGCTGACCAAACTCAAATTGAGGGATACAACCAATATCGGCCCACTGAAAATCCGCAATACGGATACGTTCAAGGATTCGGCAGGGATCCTGATTTACCGGTTTACCGATGATCAGGGTCAGTTTACCAATAAAATCATCTATATTCGCGGAGAGCCGGCATTGAATCGTATTAAATACTTTACCGCCGGGTTAATCAATGTATCCGACGGGAGTCTTACCGGAGAAGTTTGGCTGGATGAACTACGTTTGAGTGGCGTTAAGAAAGATCGTGGTGTAGCCATGCGGCTCCAGGGCAAGTTAAATCTTGCTGATCTGGGAAACACAACGATACAATACAGTCGCAAGGATGCGGATTTTCATGTTTTGCAGGAACGCCTGGGGTCGAATCAAACCAATCGTTCCATCCGGGTGAATTCCTCGTTTCAACTGGATAAATTTCTTCCTTCATTTATCGGTTTGAAGATTCCCCTGAATGCCTCTTTCACCAATACGGTGAATCAGCCCAAGTATTTTCCCGGGACGGATATTCTAGTGGATAAAACCAGTCCTCCCGATTCAATCCTGTCCAAATCAACAAATCTAAATTTCAGCACCAGTGTAGCGAAAGCGGGAAAGTCGGATTATAAATTAATCAAATACACTCTGGATAATCTGAAAGGAAGTTTTTCTGCGTCCCGGTCGGTCACCTCCAATGAAATTATGTCCGAAGTGCGGAATGAAAACTATTCCGGTAAACTCAGCTATGCGCTTCAATTCGGCCGAAATTCATTTGTCAAACCATTCAAGTGGGCTACGTTTATTCCCTGGGTGGGCGATGAAATCAGTCAAACGCAACTATACTATATGCCCAGTGCTTTTAATACCAGTTTAAATGTGAGCGAAAAGCTGGTTCGGAAAGCCAGCCGCGCCGGAAATATTTCTCCGGATGATTACAATATGGGGCTCAGTCGGAATTACGGGTTATCCTATAAAGTCACCGAAAATTTAACCTCCAATTATAAGCGAACGGCAAAATCCGATATGGACAGCTATCGGGGATATGCCTGGCTGGCAGTGAAAAATCTTGATCCGGGGAAGGTGACCAATGTAACCGAAAGTTTAACGTTGGGGTGGACGCCGTCCCTGATACAGTGGTTTAAACCCAATTTCAATTATTCCGCCGCTTATCGTTGGAGTGAACCGTTAAGCAATAAATTGGGCGGCTCCAAAATTGGGACTAATTTACGTTTTACTTCCAATATTTCCCTGTCACCCAAGTCCATTGTCGAACTGTTTTACAAACCACCTTCTTCAAGGGCGAAAACAGGCGCGCGCCGTCGCCGTGGCGAGGTCAATCGCAAGGAAACAGCCGAACCGTTGGAAGAATCCACCAAGACCAAACCGGTGCTTAAATTTATTCATGCCATGGCCGGTAAGGTGAGTCCTATCAGCATTAATTATAATCAGGGATTAACCCGAACCGGGGATGGCGTGATGGGGCGGGTCCCCAACGGGTACAAATTCGGATGGTTGCCGGATCATGGGTTGGAATATTCTGTCAATGTGGGGACCAATACCGGGACCTGGGATTACAGTCGTGATTTTTCGATCCGTTCGGGGATCAAACCGATGTCACGAATCAATATTAATTTTAATTATACCCAGAATGCATCTTCCAACCTCAGCGGGTCAGGGCTGGATAAACGAACCTTATCCCGGGATTACCTTGCCTGGGGAAAAATACTCGGAAAAGGAAATCCCTTTCCCGGATGGAGTTTGCGGATAACCGGGCTTGAAAAACTACCGCTGGTAAAAAAGGTTGTCCAAAACGCCACCCTGGAACACGCCTACTCGGGAAAACAAACCATGGCCTGGAAAATTGAAAACCAGCAGGTTGATCGAATGAATTTTTTCAGCCCGGGGACATTTATTGATAAAAATTCGGATTTTCAAACCCAATCCACTGTTAATCAGAGTTTCTCTCCGCTGTTGGGCTTGACCATGACCCTGGCAAAAAATATTTCATTGACTATTCGAAAAAACCAGTCGGTGACGGTGGAACAGCGTGACCAGGGCGTCTCCATGAGGAAAGAAAATTCATGGACAGCGTCCAGCAGTTATAACCATCGCGGCGGGTTTACCATTCCCCTGCCGTTTATAAAAGATTTTCGAATCCAGAACAATATGAGTTTCACCTTAAATTATGATTCCAATAAAAGTGAAACCTTTGGATCAAAAGAAGAAAATAAATTTACCCGACTTACAATGAATACCATGTGGAAGGCAGGTTTGCGGATTCAATATTCATTTACCTCAAAAGTCAGTGGCGGTGTAACCTACGAATACCGGGAAACGGATTCCAATTCCACCGGCCGTAAAATCGACCGCGATTTTGGATTCGACCTCAACCTGGCCATTAGCGGATAATGCGTGAATAAAAAACTGACCGCTCTGTTTATTCTGCTCATGATTCCTACCGGGAGAGCTCAAACCCCGTTTGATTTTAATGGTGATACGGCCTTCACTTATCTTCAGACGCAATGCGAATTCGGACCCCGAAATCCCGGTTCCTCCGGATATTTTGATTGCCGGGACTGGTTAATTAAACAATTACAAGTGTCGGCCGATACGGTCATCATTCAGCCTTTCCGGCTTGAGGATCCGTTCACTGCCGAATGGTATGATTTGTCCAACCTGATCGCTGTTTACGGAACCGACAGACCCCCCGGAATTTTACTGGGTGCTCATTGGGACACACGTCCCTGGGGTGATCAGGATGAAGATTCATTTTATCACGATGAACCGATCCTTGGAGCCAACGATGGCGCCAGCGGAGTGGCCATATTATTAACGATTGGAACCTATTTGAAAAAGCTGAATTTACCCTATCAAGTTATGATTGTACTTTTTGATGGTGAAGACCTGGGACAACCCAATGATCCCCAAAGTTATGCCCGCGGTTCCGCCGAATTGGCTAAAGCACCTCCCATGCCTTTGCCGCCGGAAGGAATTGTTCTGGATATGGTAGGCGATAAAGAGCTTAAGATATCCATGGAACGAAACTCCTATTATCAAAATCCCGATCTGATTCGGGAACTATGGTCTTTGGCCGGCAAATTAAAATTGAAAGCCTTTCAAAATTATGTTGGTCTCACTATTTATGATGACCACATTCCCCTTTATCGGGATGCCGGAATCCGCATGGTTGATTTAATCGATTTTGATTACCCCAATCCTTATTTGAATTATTGGCATACGCATTTGGATATTCCTGAAAACTGTTCTGCCGAAAGTCTGGATCAGGTAGGAACCCTGGTGATGAATTTGTTACTGAATCGGGGAAGGAAGGATTGAATTGCGTTTAAAGCCGCCCTATTTTCTCCCCATGCGTCTCCTTTCAATCATCGTTAGCGCGATTCTTTTCTGGGGGTGTCCGTCACCAATACCCACTACGAATTCCGGTGATCCGGTGGAAGAAATTCAGTTCGCTTATCTGCAGGAATCCAATCAACTGTATTTTGGCGTGGTTGTGAATCCTGAATTTTTCGACAGCGTCCTGGATAGTATTCAAATACGCTGGTACGGAACCGATTCCACGCGTAATCCGGATGTTATCACCCTCAATGATCAGGGTGAATTCGGAGATATCCTTCCCGGAGATGATCGCTATGCCCGAAAAGTGACAAATTCTTCAGGTTCATTAACCAATACAATTACCCTGACAGATACGGGAAAGGTTTTTTTCAAAACCGATCTGTTGTTTCGCGCCGGAACCGATTCCCGCTCTAGGTCCGAATGGTTGGGCAATCTACGACCGGTGATTATAAACGTCACGGCACCGGATACGGCGACTCGTCCCGCTTCCGGAATCGAGTTAGTATTAATTACCTGTCAGGTCCATGATGCCAACGGTCTGGATGATATACGTTGGGTCGGATTTAAATCGTATCACGATTCCTTACAGACATATTTAAACGGAGGTAACTATATCTATCTCTACGATGATGGCAGTCAACAAATTTTGTATGAACCGAATATTACCAGCGGAGATTCCATCGCGTTTGACGGAATTTATTCGTTCCAGGTTCCCCTATCCAGCACATCCACGGGAGGAAGTTATCATTGGATATTTGAAGCGCAAGATTTGGCGGGAAGCGTAAGCGATACGGTCGTGAAACAGGTGATCATCCAATGAAAATACAACGCTTGATTCTATTAGGCTTGATCAGTGGATATCTTTTTGCCGGCGATGTTATCCCGACTGAATATGCATTCAGTTCATCAGCTCCACGGATGGCAAAAACCATTGGATTAACGAGTAACATCATTTCCGAAGTCAAACTTCAGGGGGATTCCCTGGTGTGGATCGGAACCGGTAAGGGGCTGGCGCTCCTCCGGGATTCGGTGACAGTGATGATGTGGGATACGTTGCGAATCGAAATTAGTCCGGGTAATTATACCGACAAGGTATTGAACCTGGGCATTTCCGCCATTGCCGTTTCAGGAAATTCCATCCTGGCGGCTGCCGCCACCCGGGATGCCGATGTGTCCGTGGGAGCAGGATTGTATTATTCCACCAATGGCCAGGATTCACTGCCGGTATGGACCTATTACGAACAACCGGTGGAACAACCGGCAGATTCTCTGGCGCCCTTTGCCAATAAGTATTTCCGTGCCCTGCCGGTAACAACCGATCACACCAATGTGACCTATGATGCCTCCATCGGCGGCGGGTATATCTGGATTGCCAGTTGGGGCGGCGGTCTGCGGCGACTGGATTTAAACAGCGGACAAGATTTTGACCGGGTACCCTTGCCGTCCGATGATCTGGATACTCTTTACACCTGTGATGATGCATCGTATACGTTGAATAATATTGGACAGGATGTTTTAAATCAGTTCTATCTGAATCCCCGGGATCCGGTGGATGGTGGAAATCATAACCACAAAGCGTTTTCCGTTCTGGCCTATAACGATACGGTGTGGGTGGGAACAGCGGATGGAATTAATCGCGGTCTTCTGGGATTGAGTGGTTGCATCGACTGGACGCACTATCGCTTCCCCGAAGATAATTTATCCGGGAACTGGGTCGTCAGTATTGCCCGTCAGCAATGGCAGGGACAAAGGACCATCTGGGCCGTAACTATGAATGCCGATACGCCGGGGGAACAACGGGGCGTGAGTTATACCCGGGATGACGGCTTAACCTGGCACACGACCCTTTTAGGCGAACGAGCCTATAATGTGGTTACACAAGACTCCATGGTGTTTGTAGCGACGGAAAACGGCCTCTGGCGAAGCGATGACGGAACGAATTGGGCGTTATATGAACCGGCCCGGCATCTGGTTTCATTGCAGGCCGAGGAAATTCTCAGTAATACCGTTTTTTCCGCCGCTCCCGATGTACGAACCTACTATTCCCGACCCCACCTGTGGATCGGAACCCCCGACGGACTGGCAAAATCAACCGATTTAACCGGGCAGGACTGGGCTATTTTTCGGGCCGAGTTTAATCCTGGGTCGGCTTATGCCTACCCCAATCCGTTTTCACCCATGTCCCATAACCAATTAAACGGCGATGGATATGTCCGTTTTCATACCGATGTACAGAACAGTCTGGTCATTGATTGGTCGGTGTACAATTTTGCCATGGAAAAGGTCTATCAGGCCTCCTATGATCGTCGGATAACCAGCAATGGCGCCTTGAAATGGGATGGCCGCGATTCCAATGGTCGACTGGTGGCCAACGGTGTATATTTCATTAAACTGAGCTACGACGTGAAAACGGAATGGCTGAAATTAATCGTAATTAAATGAAGCAGTTTTCATTCAAATATATTATCCTGCTGGTCAGTTCCCTGATGATCACGGGAGCCTTTGCCGGTGATTACGCCGGGTTATCGGGAAGTTTTTTACGGATGGGTACTTCGGCCCGATCCATAGCGATGGGCAGTGCCTTCACCGCCGAACAGGATTATGGTTTCGTGGCCTATCATAATCCCGCCGGAGTGGCCCTGCTGGACAAACGTCAATTTTCATTCACGTACCAGGGACTCAGTCTGGATCGGAAATTCAATGCAGCCAATGTCGCTTTACGGTTACCCCCCACCGGAGGGATTGGTCTGGCCTGGATCGGGACCGGCGTCGCCAACATTGACGGGCGGTCTGCATCAGGAGAAAAAACCGGAAGTTTGGAAACCGGAGAAGACGCCTTTTTATTCAGTTTCGCACAACGAATTCAATCCTGGCTGGCCGTGGGTATCAATGTGAAAATTCTCTATCAACAATTACCCATTAATTCGGATAAACTAGCCGGGAAAGGAACCGGCGTTGATCTGGGAATTATTCTTTATCCGGATTCTCCCTGGAAAGTGGCGCTGATGATTCAGGATTTGAATTCGTCGTATCAATGGAATACGGGAAAAATATTTGATCGGGGACGAGTGTATAAAGAATCGTTTCCCACGTTGTACCGACTGGGATCGACCTTCACGTATCAGGACTTTTATTTCACCGGGGATTTGGGCTATATCACCGATCATAAAAATACGCTTGGCGTTTCCGTTCGTGCCGGAGTTGAATATCAGTTTCGCGACGCCTATTTCCTGAGGGCTGGCTTCGGAAACGGTCGGATATCCGGTGGCGGTGGTATGACTTATTCGCTTTTACATCCCGATGATTCTCACCTTGATTACGCTTTTGTTATTGAAATTCCCGCCGGTTTCGCCCATGTGGTTACGTATTCCATTGAATTTTAAACGAATTTTACCGCTATTCATTTTCTTTTCGCTGAGCCGGGGGATTGGAACTGAGTTTTTAGCCGTTCCGGTCTCCGTGGATGAACTGGCTTTGCGACCCAATCCGGTCCTTGGATCCCAGTTTATTTCCAATCCTTCGTTACTTCCGACAGTTCATTCATCTCCGGTAATCACCCTGGCCTCAGGTCCCTGGCTGGGAGGAGCCCGTTCAACGTTTTTAAGTTACCGCTGGGGCCGGGACAACTGGGCTGCTCAGACACAATTGCGATACGTGGGGTTGGAAGGACTGGAGCTGCGAACAGATCGCCCGACAGATAATCCGGTCGCCAGGTATGGCGCTTACGGTGTTTCCGGGGATCAGGTTTTTGCTATC
>JAADFQ010000154.1 GCA_013152835.1 FCB group bacterium | reverse complement strand
ATTTCACTCTAAAGAAATGACCCACAGAAAACAGAATTCACAAAAGAATAAAAACAACCAACGGATGAATATATTTAGATCCCTGGACTGCGGTTGCATTCTCAACTGTGTCTCGACATATCTAAAATTCTCCGTGTGCTCTGTGACCTCTGTGACTAAATAATTAACGGAGAAAAAGATGAAGATTGATTTTGATCGTATTGCAGAAACGGCGCAGCGTTATGAACCTGAAATGTCGCGCTTTCTACGGGACATGATCGCGATTCCCAGCGAATCCGCACAGGAAGGTCCCTTGGTGGAACGAATTCAGCAGGAAATGGAAGCGGTAGGGTTTGACCGCATTCAAATCGATGCTATGGGCAATATTTATGGATTTATTGGGCAGGGAGAGCATCTCATTGCCATGGACGCCCATATTGATACCGTTGGTGTGGGGAATCCTGATAATTGGAAGGTCAACCCATACCAGGGAATGGAAGATGATCAGGTAATCATGGGTCGCGGAGCTTCCGATCAGGAAGGCGGTCTGGCATCGTTGGTCTATGCCGGAAAGATGATCAAAGAATTAGGCCTGGACGATGATTACACGCTGGTCATCACCGGGACCGTTCAGGAAGAAGATTGTGACGGTTTGTGCTGGGATATGATCCTGAAAAATGACTGGCTGAAACCGGAATTTGTGGTGAGCACCGAGCCCACAAACGGAAAAATCTACCGGGGCCACCGGGGTCGGATGGAAATTCGGGTCACCACGACCGGTGTATCCGCCCACGGGTCAGCGCCTGAGCGGGGGGATAACGCGATCTATAAAATGGGCCCCATTCTCCAGGATCTGGAAGCGTTGCATACCCGACTGAAAGATCATGATTTTCTGGGGAAAGGATCTCTGACCGTGTCCGAAATTTTCTACTCCTCCCCCAGTCGGTGTGCCGTGGCCGACGGATGTTCCATTTCCATTGATCGTCGCCTGACCTGGGGTGAAACCGCAGAATCCGCTCTCCGGGAGATCCGGGAACTCCCTTCCGTAAAACGGGCCCAGGCTCAGGTGGAACTGTATTCCTATTCCCGCCCATCCTGGAAGGGACTGGCCCTGGAAGCGGAGTCCTATTTCCCCACCTGGCTGATTGAAGAGGATCATCCCGTTACCCAAACCTTGATCGATACATATCGGGGCCTGTTTCGCGAGGAGCCGGTTGTGGACAAATGGACGTTTTCCACCAACGGTGTTGCCATCATGGGACGTCATGGGGTGCCCTGCATTGGATTTGGTCCGGGCCATGAAGAAGAAGCCCATGCCCCCAACGAAAAGACCTGGAAGAAAGAATTGGTTCAGGCCTGCGCCATGTATGCCGCCATTCCGCTCATGTATGTCCAAAAAATGAACGGGGAGGCCCAATCATGAACGCATACCAGTCCCTCCTTGATCATTTACAGTCTTTGGATCTGAGCCGGAGATCACCGGACTTCCTCCTCACCTGGGAAAAGACGGAGGCCGAACTTCAGGCGGTACTGACAGTGGCTCGTATTTTACGAAACTTGCATAAGGAAGGACGGTCCACCCGTTTTTTTGACACCGGACTGGCCGTATCCATTTTCCGGGATCAATCTACCCGAACCCGTTTCAGTTTTGCTTCCGCCGCCAATGCGTTGGGATTGACAGTGGCCGACCTGGACGAAGAAAAGTCCCAAATTGCTCATGGCGAAACGGTCCGGGAAACAGCCAATATGATTTCGTTCCTCACCGAGGCCATTGGCATTCGCGATGATAAATTTCTAGGCGCCGGACATACCGGTATGGTGGAAGTGGCCGAGGCAGTCCAGACCGGGTTTGAAGAGGGCACCCTCCACCAACGTCCCACGCTTGTGAATCTACAATGCGATCTGGACCATCCCACCCAGTCCCTTTCTGATCTTTCCATGTTGGTGGATACTTTCGGTTCTCTGGAAAATCTTAAAGGGAAAAAACTGGCCATGACCTGGGCCTATTCTCCCAGTTACGGAAAACCCCTGTCGGTACCGCAAGGCGTCATCGGCCTCATGACCCGATTCGGGATGGAGGTGACGCTGGCTTATCCGGAAGGCTATGACCTGGTACCGGAAATCATGGATCGGGCCCAAACCCAGGCCCGGGAAAGCGGAGGCACGTTTACGGTCACACACGATATGGACGCCGCTTTTCAGGAAGCGGACGTTGTGTATCCCAAATCATGGGCACCGTTTACGATTATGCAGGAACGAACCCGTTTGCTGCGAGCGGGAGATACCCGCGGCCTTGACGCACTGGAAACGCAGGCCCTGGCCCAAAACGCAGAACACCAGGATTGGGAATGCACCGAAGAAAAGATGGCGTTGACTCATAATGGGAAGGCCCTTTACATGCATTGTTTACCGGCGGATATCAGTGGCGTAAGCTGTAAACAAGGTGAAGTGGCCGCCACCGTGTTTGATCGCTATCGGAAAGCCACGTATCAACAAGCCAGCTATAAACCATTTATCATCGCCGCCATGATTGTGTTGGGCCGTTTTCCGGACCCCGTCGCCAAAATCACGGACGTGGTGGGGCGCTCCCAACTTCGATATTGATTTTACACATAAGGAATTAACCCATGACTACTACGGAAACTATTTTACAACAAACCATCCAGCGCTGTCGCGAGCAAAAACTCATTTTACCTACCTATAGTCAAATGCGGAATCCGGAAACTGTGCCGGAAACCATCCAAAAAGAGTTGTCTCAAATCGGTCTCTGGGATGTGAATCCCCGAAATCTGTTCCGCATCACCTGGAAAAATGAACCGGTGGATTTTGGCGGGGGGTTCGGCCCGGTGAATGTTTTGGAAATGCCCTCTGAACTCACCGGTGTTCCGGCCAGGATTTTTGTACTCCTGGGCAAATACTTCCCCACAGGAGCCCACAAAGTGGGTGCCACGTTTGGCCCCCTGGTGGAACGACTGATTACGGGACGTTTCGATCCCACGACCCAAAAAGCCCTATGGCCTTCCACTGGAAATTATTGTCGGGGCGGCGTCTACGATTCCGCGCTCCTGGGGTGTGAATCCATCGCCGTGCTTCCGGAAGAAATGTCCCGGGAACGCTTCGATTGGCTCAAAAATATGGGGGCGGAAGTGATCGCCACACCGGGCAGCGAAAGCAATGTAAAAGAAATTTACGACCGCGTCAAACTCCTGCTCTCGGAACGAGGCAATCAGGTCGTGAGCCTGAACCAATTCGAAGACTTCGGCAATCCCCGCTGGCATTACGCCGTCACCGGTCCCGCCATGGAAGAAGTGTATGAGCAACACAAGGGTTCGGGAGATCAGTTTGCTGGTGTCTTCCTTACCCAGGGATCGGGAGGAACGTTAGGCAGCGCCGAATACCTGCGACGCAAATTCCCGGCTCTCAAAGTGGGCGCCGGTGAAGCCCTGCAATGCCCCACCCTGCTCTACAACGGCTACGGTGCCCATCGCATCGAAGGGATTGGGGACAAACATGTTCCCTGGATTATGAACCTGAAAAATATTGATGCCGTGGCGGGAATCGACGACCAGCGGGTATATAAACTCATGCGCTTATTTAACGAATCGGCCGGACAAACAGTGCTTGCGGACCGGGGCCTGGACCGGGATTTCCTCCATGATCTGAACCTGTTGGGAATTTCCGGCATCGCTAATCTACTGGGCGCAATCCATATGGCCCGATATTTTGAACTCACCTCCCGGGATTTCCTGTTCACGGTAGCCACCGATTCTATGGACATGTACCAGTCGCGACT
>JAADFQ010000153.1 GCA_013152835.1 FCB group bacterium | reverse complement strand
ACCGGCTTTCATGCGTGAATCCGGCAGTTTGTACTGGGTCGATACGTTTTCGCAACCGCCGCCCTTCAACGCCAACTGCATTTTAATGGCCGGTTCGTCCCATTCTTCAAAATGAAGGTAGGGTGCCATTTCACCCGTATTATCGCCACTGTTTTTTCCCGTAATCGGATCCACGGCATTGGGACGCAGGTAGGATTTTTCCGTGGCAATGCGGGTTGCGTCTTCAATGGCGGCAGTAATCTTCCGCATGGATACGCCTTCCGGGATGGTGATCAAGTGGATATTGGTTCCCGTATCCTGGCAAATGGGAGTACTGTTGGCTTCCGCCTCGGCGGCGTTCTTCAGCATAAAGGATAAAACCGACCGGGCCGGAGACCCTTCCGGTTCCCGATCCCGATGGGCTTCCATGCTGGCCACCACATCTTCCGGAAGTCGTGTGGAAGTTCGACGAATTAATTCCACAACCGCATCGCGAAATGCATCATGGGTAAAAGTGAACATATGAATCCCCTCTCTCCGGGGAAAAACCGGGGCTATTCTACCGTCCAGGTTTCCCCAGCATTTAAGAGTGCCTCCAGATCGCCTTTCCCTTCCCGTCCGAGAACCTCATCAATCTGCTGAAACATGAGATCATCATAGGTGGGTTTATTCACGGCGTAAAAAACACCGATAGGATCCGGAAAATCTTCCTGATACGTAAAGTTACTCAACATGGACGCAAGAATAAAATCCGTCTCATCATGAACCAGAACATCATCCAGCGACCATTGTGAACCTAATTCAATGATTTCAGGCACATTGCCATTTAAATGGATGCCTTTATTTTTTTCTTTCCCAAATACCATGGGTTTTCCGTTTTCCAGCCACAGAACCCGATCCGCTTTGGAGTCCCGATTCGTCAGAGAAGCAAAGGCGCCGTCATTGAAAATCAGGCAATTCTGGTATACTTCCAGAAATGAAGTGCCCTTATGCCGGTAACTGCGCCGGAGCATCTCCTGCATATGATGGGTCTCCCGGTCAATAGTACGGGCGATGAAGGTGGCGTGAGCTCCCAGGGCAAAACTGGGTGGATTAAACGGGTTATCCAGGGAACCATACGGGGATGATTTGGTGATTTTTCCCTTTTCGGACGTGGGCGAATACTGGCCTTTTGTCAGTCCGTAAATCCGGTTATTGAACAGGACAACATTGATATCCAGATTTCTCCGTAACAGGTGCACGGTATGGTTTCCACCGATGGATAAGGCGTCGCCATCCCCGGTTACGACCCAGACGGAGAGTTCCGGATTGGCCAGTTTCACACCGGAAGCAATGGCCGCCGCCCGTCCGTGGATGGAATGAAAACCGTAGGTTTCCATGTAATACGGAAATCGGCTGGAACATCCGATTCCTGAAACCACGACAAAATTTTCCCGCTTCAGGCCCAGTTCGGGAAAGATTTTTTGCGTCTGGGCCAGGATGGCATAATCGCCGCAGCCGGGACACCAGCGAACCGCCTGATCGGATGCAAAATCCGCCCGGGTTAGTGGTTTGGTTACTACTGTATTCATGTTCTTGGCCCTTATCCTAAAAGTTCTGAAATTTTATTCACTACATCCCGCGCCCGGATGGGTCGTCCCCGGACCATATTTAAGCCCCGAGTATCCACCAAATATTCGGCGCGTATCATACGGCTCAACTGACCATAATTGATTTCCGGAATCAATACCTGTTTATATCGCGTCAGGATTTCACCCAGATCATTGGGGAAGGGATTCAACCAGCGTAGATGTAAGTGTCCGACAGACTGTGTTTTTCCCTGCATCCGTTCCGCCGCGGCGCGGCAGGCACCATAGGTACTGCCCCATCCCAGGATTAACAGGTCACCGCTTTGGGCTCCAAAAACCTCCAGTGGCGCCAGTTCATTGGCAATGCGATGCACTTTTTCCGCACGCAGCTCGGTCATTTTGTGGTGATTGTCCGGATCATAGCTCACACTACCGGTCACATTCTCCTTTTCCAGTCCACCGATGCGATGCTCCAGGCCCGGCGTTCCGGGGATTGCCCACGGTCGGGACAGGGTTTCCTCATTCCGTAAATAAGGCAGGAAATGCTCCTCGCTGTTTTTCTCCGTGGCGAATTTGACTTCAATCTCTGACAAAGCATTCACATCTGGGATGGACCAGGGTTCGGACCCGTTGGCCAGATACCCATCCGAGAGCACGATGACCGGCGTCATATACTTTAATGCAATACGGGCTGCTTCATAGGCCGCATAAAAACAGTCGCCGGGTGTGGTGGGAGCCACAATCGGGATTGGCGCTTCCCCGTTACGGCCATACATGGCCTGGAATAAATCGGATTGTTCCGTCTTTGTGGGCAGACCGGTACTGGGTCCCCCACGCTGGACATTAACCAGAACCAGGGGTAATTCAACCATCAGGGCCAGACCCAGAGCTTCGGATTTAAGGGCCACTCCGGGACCGGATGTCGCCGTCACCGCTAAATTCCCCGCAAAGGCTGCTCCAATGGCGGAAGAAACTCCGGCAATTTCATCTTCGGCCTGAAAGGTCTTGACGCCGAAACGTTTATAACCGGCTAACGTTTGCAGTATTTCACTGGCGGGGGTGATGGGATAGCCACCATAGAAGAGCGGCAGCCCGGCTTTTTGCGCGGCGGCAACCAGTCCCAGTGCAACAGCCAGATTCCCGTTCATATTACGATAATTACCGGGAGCTAACGGCGCCTTCGCAACCTTGTAACGAGTAGTAAAAATTTCATAGGTGTCGCCATAATTGAAACCGGCGACCAATACCCGCCGATTGGCTTCCACCAGTTCCGGACGCTTATGAAATTTTTTCTCCAGCCATTTGATGGTCGTATCATAGGGACGATCGTACATCCAGAATAAAACCCCCAGGGCAAACATGTTTTTGGTTCGCTCCACCACTTTTGAGGTGAGTCCCATATCCTTGCAGGCTTCAGCGGCAATGGAACTCATATCGATGGCATAGAGGGTATAATCGCGGTTCAGGGCATCATCATCCAGAGGATTGGATTCATATCCCGCCAGGTGCAGATTTCGTTTCGTGAAGGCATTCCGATTGACAATAATAATTCCACCGGGGTGGAGTTCTTTGAGATGGACTTTCAGGGCCGCCGGATTCATGGCCACCAACACGTCCGGTTCATCCCCGGGCGTATGGATATCATTGGAACTGAAATGAATCTGAAAGGCGCTGACGCCAGCCAGTGAGCCGGCAGGTGCACGTATTTCCGCCGGATAATCAGGCAGCGTGACCAAATCATGGCCCAGAATGGCGGTATTTTCGGTGAATCGTCCACCGGTAAGCTGCATTCCGTCACCGGAATCCCCGGCGAATCGAATGACAGCATCGGTAACATGTTTTATTACGGTTGACTCAGACATGAGATTTCCTGTAATTAATCTTGGGTGAATACAATGATGGACCGGATAAACCCGAACGAGTTATGGTATGCGTGTAAGATTGATTCGATCGCTCTCTGAAATTGACGTGGAATTTATTCAATTCTCCCGACGTAAAGCAATTGAACCTATGAATTCTGCGAATTTCTTATTCTTATTTTTTATGACCAAAATTTTTCCTGACCCGCCTATTCCATATGACCTTGCCTTGCATGTCGACGCTCATCTCCGGATTGGTACTACGCTTCAACCGACGGAAGGTTCATGACACGTTCACGATTGAACCCGCTCACCAGGAATGAATTGCTATCCCGGTTGCGGGTTCATATGAAATCGGCCTGGGATAGTCGTATGATTGGTTTAAGTTGAGATCATCCGGGAATAGGACGCGTATTTTTCCAATCGTCAATCGAAAATCCTTGTTGGATATTCGTAAATCGGTAAGGAAAGAATTGTTGAATGCAGATTACTGAATACTGATTGACGATTTAAATACTTCTCCTGTGAAGTCATTACATTCCCGGAAGAGCACCCTCAATATTAATTTTTCAATCCACCTTCGCATTCGATCTATTTTCCGAAGTCTGATCAGGACGCAGGAAGGTCTTCGGCGGACGAGCCTGCCAAAGGCAGATAAAAATGGTTGGTTAGATTCCCCGCTACTTCCCAACTACGCTCTACGAGCTTCATTGGGTATATCCTCCTGCGTTCCGATAAATCGGAAACTTCGGGAGATAAAACCGGAGATGGGACGCGTACTTTTCCAATCGTCAATCGAAAATCCTTGTTGGATATTCGTAAATCGGTAAGAGAAGAATTGTTGAATGCAGATTAATGAATACTGATTGACGATTGGAATACCTCTCTTGTGAAGTCAATACATTCCCGGAAAAGCACTTCGTCACTCCATTCCTCCATCATTCCAATTAAATAATTACTCCTTACTTTATCAGAGTAATACCAATGATTCAGTTCCTGGAAGCAGTCCGAAATCTTCCCGGTAGCGGTAAAAAAGAAACGCACGTCCCTATTGATGTTTCCCGGTTATTATCGTAAACTACACCGAGGGAACCATGACTGAGACACCCGATCCCAGACAAATACACCTATTCCCGGAACTTTCCGAGCATCCCGACCTGCCATCTATAACCACCCTCCCGGAATTCGATCATGCCCTGAACAACCTGATTAAAATTTCCGACCTGGGAGCCTTCATTCAACTGAAAATCCAGGGAATGGATAAACGCTATTCACTCCATTTCCATGAACCGGACAT
>JAADFQ010000152.1 GCA_013152835.1 FCB group bacterium | reverse complement strand
TTTATTTGTAATTGTTGCGGTTGCTGCTGTCATATTATGGAAGGGATTAAAATCGGATATCTGGAGGGGATTCACAAAACACCTTACCGGGCCGTTGTGGACATGGAAAAATGCGACTATTGCGGTGATTGTTTTCAGGCCTGCAACGTGAATGCCCTGGGACTGGATAAGTCACATCCATTGCCGGATCGGCGTGTGACCCGGGCAGATCCGGAAAAATGCCTGGGCTGTGGGGCCTGCTTGACAGCTTGTGATCGGGAAGCGCTGTCCCTTGTTGATCGGAAGTCCTATACTCTGCCACCGAAGACCAAACGAAACATGTTTCTACGCATCGCCCGCGAGAAAGGACGACTGGGACCACTGGTTGCGGATCAAATCAAATATCGACTCCGGGGAACATTTAAAAAATAAGCGCCCGGTTTAGCTTCCGTCCCTGATCAACCACTCATCTTCGCAGCGCCGCCTTGCTGAATACAGCCGACGGAATGTCCACATCCAGTTCCAGGGAATCAATATGGAATTCGGTTCCTTTCCCTTTCGAAAGCGCGTCTTTGAAGAGAATCGTCCGGGGAATCCAGCGACCATCCACCTGGAATACGTCCGTAACATCGGTCTGTTTTAATAGCCGTCCGCTCTTGGCGTACCTATTTTCTTTCAGGACAATCCACCGTTCCTTATCCACCCAGATTTTCCGCGCGGCGTACGGCAGGTCATTTTCTTTACCGGTCAGGTTCAAAATCCAGCAATCCCGGCCATGGACCATTTCCGATCCGATCAATTCCGGGGAATACCGGTCGCTGAGACGGGAGTTTTCCAGCATATCTTCGTAGGATAAGTCCGATCCCATGAGGGATTGTCGCAGCATGTGTCCGGCAATTTTGATCGAGCGATCGGAAGCCGGTGTATATAACCAGAGTTCATCGCCCAGTTTCAGCATTTTTGTTCCCGCATCCCGGGGAGGAGCCAGGTATTCGGAGAAGGATTTTTCATCTCCCACGATCCAGGATTTGGCTTTTAGCGTCCGACTTCCCCGGCGTCCATGAATCGTCATCGTGGATACGACGACCTGATTCCGCGTGACCTGGTTTTCATCAATCCGTTTCAAAATTTCCGTCCCATCCGGGTTCTGTCCCCTGAGTATACCGGAAATAAATAATACGATCATCCAACCGATAGATTTCATTACACCTCCAGTTCTTTGAATAACTGAGCCGTCTGACGCCGGTAAATCCCGACCCCGGACAAGGCGGCGCCCAGTACGGTCGCCAAAAATCCCGGGATGAATCCGATCACCCAGGTCTGAGCCGAAATGGAGGCCCGGAAAACCGTGGGAATCATCATATTCACATTTTTCAGCAGGGAACTGATGTCCAGACCATGGATCTGCATCCAGTAAGCGGAACCCAACCCCAGCCCGGTACCAATGACCGAACCAATCAGGCCGATGGCAACCGATTCAACAATCATGGAACGATAGATATGTCCCTTCTTTTCTCCAATCGCCAGACGAATGCCCACTTCGCCATAGCGCCGCAGTCCGCCAAGTAAACCCATGTTCCACAGTACCAGGGACATGATGATAACAAAAATGGAAACAATCATCGTGGACATATTGGTGGCCATATCCAGATATTCTCCCAAATTACTCACGTCTTTCAACGATCCCATTATCGGAGAAAACTCGTCTGCTTCGTCCGAATACCGTTGATTAAAGTTCTCCGATATTTCCCTTGCCCGGTCGTCATTATACACGCGATCAGGAAAATAGCCCAGGATTTCACCGGCAGCGTCTTCCATGTTCAGGGCCGCCTGCACATCGCCGATATCGGCGATGATGGCTCCACGATCCATGGCCGTAACACCGAAACGGACCGTTCCCGCAACAATGAAATTATAGACACTCAGACTGCCATACATCGTGGAGCCCAGGAGCGTAGCCGTTTCTCCCGGATTTACATCCAGTTTTTGGGAGAGAACTTCGCTGATCAATATTTCTCCCGGCCGTTCCGGCAGGCGGCCCCGAACCAACGCCTTGTTAATATTCAGAGTCGCCAGTTCCTTCGATTCCGGATGGAGGAGATCCACGCCCAATCCGAAAACAACTCCCTGGGTACGGGTTTCACCGTTTTCATCGGGAATGTCCAGCAATCCTCCGAAATGAATGCGCCGGACCCAGTTCATATCGGGATAATCGCTCCGGAGTTGCCTTAGCAACGTATCAACGCCGATCAGGGCCAGATCGTTGGGATTCTGTTCGGCATTTTCCGCGTAGGCCCGGGTCATAATTTTTACATGACCGGATGAAAACCGCGCATTGTAATCCACCATATCGGTGAATACGCCATTCATATAGGCCTGCAAAAAAACCGTAATCCAGACGCCGAGGGCAACAATCATCACCGGGAACAAACTGCGTTGGCGGTCCCGCAAAAGACCGCGTATAAGAAATCGTATCATAGTATTTTCCCCCGGATGGCATCCGTCGGTTCCATTTTGGCGATTTTCCGGGCCGGCAAATAGCTGACGATGGTGGTGGTGACCAGTACGATCAGGGTAGTGGTTACCACAAGTCCCAGCGAATATTCGGGGAAAATCGTATCGGCAATCGTTAAACCATAATCATCGGTTCCGGCGGGCATACTCAAACCCGTGGTCGCCTGATATCCCAGCAGTGGAATACCGTAAAGCGCTGCAAGAACCGCCGCCAGCACCGAATGGAGTGCTCCCTCCACTGTGAACAGACCTACCACCTGCCGACGGGTCATCCCCAGGGCAATATGCGTTCCGATTTCTCTCTGACGCCGGAATATGGATAAAACCTGGGTATCGAAAATCGCCAGCATGGCCAGGGACATGAGAATCAGGAAAAATATTTTCCCACCTATGGATTTCATGGCAATCATTTCCGTGATATCCCGTAACAAAAATTCCTGATCCTTGAACACCCAGCCCGGAAGCGTGTCATCAAACCCCTTCTCCGGCGCTGTGACGAGCAGGGTGGCCTCATTTCCGATCTGCATCATTGACTGTAACGTCGCAAGCGGAACCCAGAAGACACCCACATCAATCATCGAAACATTGGTTTTAAAAATATCGACCACTACCGCATCGGCAGCATCGAAGGTTCCGTTTGCATCACGCCAACGAACCATGACCCGGTCACCGACCTTAAGTTTACTATCCTCCGCCATCCGTTTCCCGATTATCACCGGAATATCCGTCCCCTGGCGATTCAGAACTGCCGTGGGTAATTTTAAAATCCGTTGATCCGGATCAATCCCCTTGAGAATTACATTCTGCAGCCGTCCCTGAGGATAGATCGTCGCCTGGGTGATGAGAACAGGCGTCAGTTCTCCCTGTCGCACGGCAGTTCGGGCCGCCTCCGGTATTGGAGCATGACTGGTCTCCAGGGTAAAGGAATCATAGGGATCGTAATTTTCCTGCCAGTACTGGCCGCCACCGATTTCCCATTCAATTGTATCCCGGCGGGCCTGCTGATCCCAACCGTTTAACAGTCCTTTATTCCAAATGATGACAATGAAGGACAGCGACAACACGAATATATTCAATCCGGTACGCAGACGCGCACCCATCAGATTTCGAAGCGCAAGTTTTACTGCTAGCATCGTTATCCCCGCTACGCCTGGGTTACAGTTTCGTCCCGGACAATTCGCCCGTCTTCCAGGCTGATCGTCCGCCGGAGATACCGGATGACTTTCTCATCATGGGTGGCGAAGAGAAACGTCGTTTTGAGTTCAGTATTCAACCGGACCATGGTTTGCAAAATAT
>JAADFQ010000151.1 GCA_013152835.1 FCB group bacterium | reverse complement strand
GAAATTTACGCAATCTGTTCTGATTGACCATTCCTTTCCTTTTGGATATTTGAAGCATTAAGGAAATCGTTACAGGGAGAATTGTTGATTACAGATTGATGAACAATGATTAACGATTTAAATACATCGCCTGCGCAGTCAATACATTCCCGGAAACAGCAATCTAAATATTAATTTTTCCCGATATCTCGTTGCTCATCGGGACAGGCAATCTTCAATATTAAATATTCCGCGATGCGATTGTTGATTGACGATTTACACGCACTATTTTTGTAAAACCTATTCCTTCCGTCGCCTTAATTTAACATTCATTAATTTTCAGGATTCAACGATGAAATATTGGCCAACTCTGATTCTCACACTCCTTCCGCTTCGTCTTCCGGCGCAGATCCAGGGCGATATGACGACTTATCGATCGATAGAACGCATTTATAGCCAACAGTCAGCCGAACGAGATACAAGCCGGTTAATGATCATGACCTTTCCGGCGGATTCGGATACGTTTTATGTGGATCGTGTTCGTTTTGGGGCCTTTATCCGGGATACGACGGCCACGGTAAAACTGGACACGCAAAACATTCCGGTTTATCCATCCGGCGCCGTTACCGATCAATTTTATCTGGAACCGGGATGGAATTCGTATACATTCATCATTGATGGAAAAAAAGGACGGGACAGTCTGTCCTTCCGTTTATTCCGCCGCGAAGCAGTGCCTCAGCTTCCAGCGACGCCGACAATAATCTCGGAAGACGGACAGAGTCCGGAAACCGACCGGTTTTATTATACTCCTGAAGTGATTACCGTCCGCATGGTTGCTAGTCCCGGGGGAAAAGCGCAATTCAAAATACCGCATCTTACTTCCGGGTACCTGCCCATGCAGGAACTTCCCCGGGAGAACACCGGTGGGAAAACGGGTGTTTATGAGGGAACCTACCGCATTCAACCGGGAGACCGATGCCAACGCCAAAAAGTAAAGTTTTACCTAAAGGGAATGGACGGGCGATCAAGAAAAATGAAATCCCCGGGACGCATTACGGTATTTGATCGACGACAACCATTGGTTCTGGAAACCGTCGAGGACAATACCCTGATTTATTATTCCCCGAACGGAGAGATCATGACGGAACTTCAGGCCGGTTTCCTTCTGGAAGGATTATCCCGGACGGGACGATGGTGGAAGGTGCGACTATCCCCACAGCAGGAAGGATATGTGTCCCGTAATTCAGTGAATCAGGTTCCGGACGGCCGGGCAATACCGAAATACCTGGCGTACGGCATCACGACAGAAGTGGATTCGGACTGGGTACACCTGGAGTTTCATCTAAGTGGAAAAGCGATCTACCGGCTGAGTCAGAACGATGATCCCCAGAGTGTCACGATCCGGTTTTTCAACACTCGTTTTCAGGATGAATGGTCCCGGTATCCCGAATCGGACAGCCTGATTCAAAACTATTTTTGGCAGCAGAACGGCTCCGACATGGATTTTACGGTTATTCTCAATTCCGACCAGCAATGGGGCTTTAAGGGCCGGTATGAAGGCAATCTGTTTCGCTTATCCCTCAGGAAGCCGCCCATCATATCCCGGGACCGTCCTTTTGAAAACCTGATTATCGCCCTGGATGCGGGGCATGGCGGAAAGCATAAGGGAGCCCTGGGTTCCACCGGATTAATGGAAAAAGATGTGAACCTGGTGTATACCAAATTCTTAGCGGCGATGCTGGATTCCGCCGGAGCCCGGGTAATTCTCACACGCGACAGGGATACGACCATGTTTCTCCGTCCCCGGGCCGAGATCGCAGCGGAAAACCGTGCGCATATCATGGTCTGGATGCACAATAATTCAACCGGATGGACCCGGCATCCCGATGAGGCGGTGGGAACCAGCACGTACTATACTCATTTGCAGGGATGGCCGTTTGCCAGAGCCACCTATCCCCATTTACTTGATCTGGGTCTGGAGCCGGAAGGTCGGGTGCATCGGGCGTATTTCATGACCCGCCAAACGGACTTTGTCGTTTTCCTGGTGGAAGGTGCGTTTCTATCCAATCCCAGGGATGAGATGTGGCTCATGAAAGATGCCCATCTGAAATTACTGGCCCGGGCGGTTTTACTGGGTTTGAACGATCGATTAATGGAATTAGCAAAATAAGGGGTGTTATGCGTTTACGACGATATTCAATGTTAAATAAATCACTTCTTCCGGTAATCTTGATCATGACCGGGTGTTCGTTACATCCCCCGGTAGTGGAACCGCCACCACCTGCCGTTCAGACGATTCCCGAAGCGCCGTCCCGGGAATTACGGGGCGTCTGGCTAACCCGTTTCGAATACTCCCAATATTCCCGGACCCATGATCAGGATTCGATTCGCACCTATATAAAAACGATCATCGACTCGGCTGCCGACGCCAATTTCAACGTTATTTTCTTCCAGGTGCGGGGAAGCGGTGATGCCTATTATCGTTCCGATATTGAACCCTGGGGTCCGCTGCTGACCGGTACCTTTGGCGAAGACCCCGGTTGGGATCCCCTGGCTTATGCCCTGGATTTGGCCCATGCGCGAGGTCTGGAACTGCATGCCTGGCTGAATACATTTCCCGCCTGGCGTGGGATCGATCCCCCGCCGGAAACAACACCCCGGTCACCCTATTTAGTACATCCGGAATGGGTAGTCAGCGATTCAGCGGGACAACCCATGCCCCTGTCCGAGCATTACGTGTCTTTCTCTCCGGCTATTCCCGGTGTTCAGGATTACATTATTTCGGTTGCCCGGGATATCGTCGATCGCTATAACGTGGATGGTCTGCATTTCGATTATATTCGGTTTCCCGAAGGAGCACCCGAAATCGGGTATTCTCACGATTCCATTAGCGTGGCGCTGTTTAACTCGGATATTTACAATCCGTTAAAACTGGATTGGGCCGATTGGGAGCGGGAACAACTGGATGTTTTTGTTTCCCGCTTATACAATACGCTGACTGCGGAAAAACCGAAACTCAAAGTATCGGCGGCTGTCATTGGCAGTTATTGGCGCGGGCGGTGGAATGCCTATCGAGTCGTGTATCAGGATCCCCGGCGCTGGACCGAGTGGGGGAAAATGGATTTCATCGCTCCCATGATTTACTGGCCCCGGTCCCATCCCACCCAGCCCTTCATGGTCCGGTCATCGGAATATCGGGATGAATATGTGCTGGATCGCTATGTCTTTCCCGGAATCGGAAGCTACCGTTATAATGAAATCGATAAACCGGACTACACCTGGGCCGAGGCGGAAGGTCAGATTGATGATTTACGCCGGTCCCAATTCTCCGGGATGGTATTTTTCCATGCCGGCAGTTTAATCGATCATTTCGGAGCGCTGAAAAAACAGCGGTTTACCGCTCCGGCCGGATTGCCCCCGATGGAGTGGAAGGGCTTGGAGATTCCGGCGACACCGGCAAATTTACAGGTGAAAACCGACGCTGAAACCGGGACGATCCTTTCCTGGGATCCGCCGTCCGATTCCGTATACCGCTACCTGGTCTATTGTTCGGAAGATACTGTTATTGACTCGACCCGGGGAAATCAACTCTACCGGATTGTTTCCGGTCAGAAACTGCAAACGAATCTGATTGATCCTCCCAAACAATGGAAAACGCTGGGAGTCTCGGCGGTGAATGCTGCCTGGGTGGAAAGTCCGCTGACGATATATCGCCGGGAAGACTAAGGCTCCTGTATTCGGGTGGCTTCCGTCAGTAAAAGTTCGTAAGAATATCCGAAACCAAAGTTCTGATCCAACGTAACGGTTCCTTCTAAAACGACCACATCCCCGACAGTAAAGGTTTCTGCAGTTGTGGCGACCAAATCATCACCGTCATCTCCGGTGGATGCATCACGGATGTGGAGCCAGTTTTTCCCCATAATTTCCGCATTGTATTTGGTCACCAGACCTCTCAGCTTAATTTTAGTACCGGCCAGGTCCTTTTTTTGTGCGTGAATTGCCCGGATCGAAAGACCATCCTTCAAAGGATGTACCTGATTGATTTTATCGGA
>JAADFQ010000150.1 GCA_013152835.1 FCB group bacterium | reverse complement strand
GTACTAAACGCTGATTTGCAGACGGTTGTGCTGGATTTGCTCTACCTGAGCACTTTTATCCTGATCGGAACTTTTTTACGACGCTATATTGGATTTTTTCAATCCTATCTGGTGCCAAATAATTTTATCGGTGGCTTCATTGCCCTGTTTGCAGGGAGCCAGGGATTCGGGCTCGTCGATCTTCAGGCGGATCGCCTGATCCTGTATGTATACCATTTTCTGGCGCTGACCTTTATCGCTTTGGGATTACGCCAGGAAAAAACTCATTGGGGAAGAGGTCCGTTAAGTAAAAGTTTGGCGGCCTTGTCTTCCTACCTGCTCCAGGCCACCATTGGTTTGGGGGTCGCGTTTATTTTGGTTTATACGATTATGCCGGACTTATTCGTTGGCATCGGATTGGTGGTACCGCTTGGTTTTGGGATGGGTCCCGGTCTGGCGGCTACCCTGGCAGGCTCCTGGGAAAAATTCGGTTTTGAAGGCGGCGCCCAGGTTGGCCTGACGTTTGCCACGGTAGGATATATGTATGCGTTTTTCGTAGGGATGGTATTGATTCACTGGGGAATCCGGACCCGGCAAACCGCTCTGATCGAAAGTGTGGATCACGTCAGCAACGATATGCGTATTGGGATTAATAAAGAAGGGGAGAACCCGATTGCCGGACGCATGCCTCAGTCCACCGAAGCGGTAGAACCGATGGCCTTCCATCTGGCGTTGATTGGATTTGTCTATTTGTTAACTTATCTGGTAGTTCATAGTCTGGCGACGTTTTTGATGAATAAAGGATTAACCGATTTTGTTCCTACGCTGTGGTCTTTCCATTTCGTGATCGGTCTGCTTCTGGCCATTGCCATCCGGAAACTTCTGGATATTACCGGTCGATCTTATTTAATCGACAAGGGCCTCATGACCCGGGGCATGGGTCTCTTCCTCGATTACCTTGTGGTGGGAGCGATCGCCGGGATTAGTCTAACCGTGGTTGTGAAATATTGGATTCCGATCGCGATCATGTCTCTGATTGCCGGACCGGCTACGCTGGGCTTGCTGTACTATGCCTGTTATCGTGCGTTTGATGATTATCACTTCGAACGCTTTGTGGAACTCTTTGGTGAAATGACCGGTACGATTAACTCAGCTTTGGTTTTACTCCGGGTGGTGGATCCCGAGTTCAAGACTCCCGTGGCGGAAGATGCGGTTTATGGCAGTGGAATTTCATTATTCCTTGGTTTCCCCCTCCTGATTGCACTTAATGTTCCCTTTGTCTATTACGGCGGGTCTTTACACGGATATTGGGTTACGTTCGGGATTTTAATCGGCTATTGGTTGTTCCTTACGATTCTGTGGCGGGCAATCGGATATATCCGGTTTACCAAGACCGTTTCACGGTGATTTAATCCTCCGCCTTTGCGTCCGATTATTCTTCTGGTTCGGACTCCGGAGGGTTGGCCAATAGTTCCGGGCGAGACATATAATACTTCATACGATTGGCCATGACACCGGCATGGAAACCATCCATGATCCGGTGATCGACAGTTGCGGTAAAGGGCATAATGGTCCGGATCACGATATTTCCATCACGAACGACGGGCCGTTCTTCCGATTTTCCCATAATAATCACTGCCGGTAGCTTGGCTCCGGGAAAGAGGGCCGCCATTCCCGTATTTAACCCATGAGAACCAATATTCGAAAGTAATATTGATCCGAATGCATTGTGGGTAAGGCCCAGCGATGGAATCTGAAACCCCAATGTATTGGTAAACCATTTTAGAAGAACAAAGGTCAGTCGGCGGAAAGGCCAGGGGATGGATCCCAGGGCATATTTATTTCGCATGGTGGAGTTTTCCTCACCTTGCCGGGTGGCCGCCGCTTTGGAACGAATTTCTTCGGCGATTTCAAAGACGGTTTTTTGATCGGCATCGTGAATACGGATACTACCCATCTCCCGTCCATTTTTCATATTTACCGCCACCATTACGGTCACATCATCCCGTTCAACGAAATGCCCCCGTTTGATATAGACATTTACTTCCGGAAGGTCATACTTCAGAATGCGTCCGATGGCCGCTGTTACAACATGAGTTATCGTAATGCGTTTACCATTGGCACGGGACTGACGGACAAATTCTTCCGCGCTGGTAACATCGATGTCCATAGTACCATAAATCTTCCCCTCGTTCGGGGGAGCGTACAGGGCCATGGACATCTTTCGCCAGGGTGCGTTTAATTTATTCTCATCCATTAATTCATCTTTCAAAATCTGTCGGAAAATACCGGGATAAAGCTCCCATTTCCAAATAATGATCGATTCATACCAATATTGGGAATATGGTGAATGTAACGTTTTTACTGATCCGCATCCAAAGATTACCTGTTTCGATACGTTCTAAATCAGGACTCACTTATGCTCTTTGATAGCGAGCACAACACTTTGTTCGGAATAGAAATAAGTTTAACGTTATTAAAATTGAAGAATTTGGAGAAATCAGACATGCTTCGAGGCAACCAAAAATATTTTTCATTACTATTAACCGCCGGACTAATCATCGGGTTAACAAGTTGTGAGGATCAAAAAACAACATCGAATGTTATTGTAGAGAATGACGAATCCATACTCTCGTCAAGGATTCAGTATAAGAATGAAATTATTCCTCTGGACAGCGTAACAACCGGGACCGCACGATTACGCGCGGCCGTTATCGATACCATTATTCTGACGCTGGTGGCGGAAGTGGATCCACCATCGTATGATGGAGTCGCGCTTCAGGCGACCGATGTCAAATTAAAGGGAAAACATGCCTATGTTTCCTACAATATGCAAGGCGAAACCTTCCGGGGTGGAGTTGATGTGTTTGATATCAGCAGACCTGACCAACCCCGGCTGAAATCCAGCCTTTTGTTTACCGATACCGATGTAAACGGAATTACCCGGAAGAGCAACGATTTATACCTGGCATCCGCCACGGATAATCCGGACTATAGTTCTCCGGCGATTTTGCAAAAGATTGGTCTTCGGAATAATCAATTGACTGACAATATAACAACCCTGGATCTGCCCAGTTTCGCCGCCACGGATGTTGATATTGCCGGAAACTATATTTTTGTCACCTCGGGCGCCGATAACGGTGCGGTATCCATCGTTGAAAAGTCCGGTTTTACAATCTTTGACACATATCCACTGGAAGATGCCCGGGGTGTGGATACGGATAACGGCGACGTGGGCGTTATCGCCGGAACACCGGCCCGACTGGTCGTATTCGACGGGAATTTCGCCACCGTACTGGGCGATTACACGTTGTCCGGCGCTACGATTCCCTTTTCCAAATCCACGATCAAAATACGGAAAAAGAAAGCTTTACTGGGTGTCGGCGATGGTGGTATGCAGGCCATTTGCATTCAGGACGGATCGTTGATTGCTCAGATCGATCAGCCGGTGGTTCCTGATTTAACATCCGATTTAACGGTAACAAATTCGGTTTCAGCCGACAAACGGCTGATGTTCATGGCGAACGGTGAAGCCGGCGTATATGTGGCGGCGACGGATGCCAATATCAATTCCAACAACTGTTCCCTGGATAATTTGCATATGGTGGGAAAATTCCGTTTTGGTAGTCAGCAATCGGCTAACCACGTAGAGTTTAACGATAATATTTTGTTTGTGGCTTCAGGCCTGGGCGGATTAAAAATCCTGACCGTAGAATTTAATAACGATCGTCCCGATAATGATGATGAGGATGACCTTGATGATTGAAGGCCCTATCAACTTCGCCGATTTGATCCGATTTTTTCTAATAATCGGATCATGAACGGGCGGTAAAACCGCCAGAAAAATCCCCGGCGATCGGATAAAACCCGAGGGTTGTGGAAAAAAGTCTGAAACCAGTGAATTCCCCGGAAATAGGCGGTGTAATTAGGTATCGGATTATCTGAAAAATCACCGCAAAAATAAACTGTTCGAGGCACCGGCCGTTTTTCCATGAGCACCGCCGGGAAATTTTGCGGAATATTATACTGTTGTAACAGAGAATCGCCCTGAGCATTTACCGGCAAGTGATACATAGACACCGTGGTTATGCTATCCGCATCGTTTCCGAAGGTAATGTCGAACCAGAACGGATAGTTGATCCAGGCCGGTAATCCGAATTCTGTCTGGTATTGGTCGGTGGTTAAAATTATCGGAACCGGGGACACCAGATGGGTCTCGTTTTCCAGAATAACAATATCCTCACGCGTATTGACCAAAACAATTCCGGCCTTCCGAAAGGGCCAGTTGCCCCCGTAGTGCTGCATATAGAGGGACGTGACCCAGTACGGCAATTCTTCATTATTAAGCGTATCCAGAGATTCAAAGAAACGGCCGGTCCATCCTGTCCAGGAAAGGCGAAATACCTGTTCAATCGCTTTTCGTTTTTTCCCCGTTGTCGGAGGTGACAGGAAGCTGAATTCGGCAATGACGGTTTTTCCCCGGCGGATCATGGATTTTATCAGTTGTTCATCCCGATCATTCAACCCGCCATAGATCAGTTTGGCCGGTCGCTGATCCACGTGATACCAATCCCGTTCATAGACCCCGTATACATCCGAAAAATAGGCGACCTGAGACTGGTTCAGGAGGGCTTCAAATGCTGCCGAATCCAGTTCGCTGAGATCGTTCGTGTAAAAGGACTGATCGGTGCTCCCGTGAAATCCATAATAATCCTTCCCCGCCTGATAAAACCGATGTTTGGGAGTCAGGTACTTTTCATAATTAAGCACCCAGGCCAGGGATGAATGTTCGGTGCCCCGGTTATCAAGGGAAGATTTATCAATGATGACCACACTCAGGGGTTGACAATCCTTAGCCAGCCACGATACCCACATGAAAACAGGTCCCAGGACAAATAACGCCACCACATATCGCAGGAATACGATTTCCAACGGTCGTCGGGCCAGTTTTATCCCGATATGGAGAAAACCATCCCGATGGATATCGCGGGTGGATGAATCCGTTTCAATCATCCCGGGATCGGGATGTCGCCCTTATGGGCGTACTGTGTCAGGTACCACAGGATTTTCCCATAGAGCTCCATTATTTTTCGGGTTGTTTTTGAATCGGTCAAAATAAATAGTCGAAAGAAAATAAAAAGGAATGCATTAAATCATATCGAGTGGTGGCATCCTTACGGAATGCGTATTGACCCTGAATCAGATATCGATCACCGAATTTATGTTGGACCAATCCTACCAGAAAAAATGATCCGGATTCGGATAATGCATCACCAAAATAAACCTTATTGAATAACTTGGTACTGAAACCAGTGGTTACATCAATAAAATTATCGGCCGTAGATAAATATCGGCGGGTGGACCAGATCAAGGAATGATTCAAACCCGTTTTACTGGACGCAAGCAGATAGCGGAGACGCAGATACCAATTCCCGGAATATTTTCCGCCCATTATGCTGTACAGATCTACATTCGTGTGGGAGAAATTCATATGACCGTAGCTTCCGGAAACTTCCCAGCCCACACCGATACTCTGAATAATTTCCAGACGATATGTATTCAGCGGCAGGAAATCCGCTCCCAACGCGACCTGGTGAGTCCAGTTGCCGTAGGCTCCGGGCCAGAGATCAAAATACGTATCCAGCAACAATGCCTGATCCTGTTTCCCGTAACGGGAATTATTGGTAAAATATATTAAACCCGTGCCGTGTGTGAAATTGTGGAGAATCTTTGCCGAAAGTGCCGTCCACTGGTCCGTGCCCGGTTTGAAAAGATCTTTTTGAAAGACCAGACCTGCAGACCAGGTTGTGGCAATCGTAAGTCGGCTCAGAGACGTCAGCAGGGGATTGATGACTTCGGCATCGCCGCCGTAATTCAGGGCTTTGATAAAATCTTTTCGCGCCTGCAGGGGATGATCGACTTCCAGATATTGTTTTCCCCTAATATAGAAGTAGTTGGCATTCGTAGGATCGGTTTCAAGCAACGTTGAATAAATTTTAATGGCTTTTTCCGGTTGGTGCCACCATTGGTACAAAGAGCCCAGGGCGATCCAGGCTTCACGGTAATCGGGGAAGGATTTCGTTACAAACAGGTAATCTTCTTCCGCTTCGGAATACCGACCCATCCAGGACAGGACCCGTCCGCGTCCAAGATATCCGTCCGGATCCGTGGGATAATGGAGGAGAAACGTGGAATACAATGACACCGCCTGGGGGTAGTTTTTATTGAAAGCTTCGGCACGGGCGGCATTGAAAAGTGCGTCGTAATTGGTGGAGTCAATTCCCAACTCAGCGGTGCAAATTCGAATGATTTCTTCATAATTCCCGACGCTCAGCAGGGAATCCACCAGGGATGTTGGGAATTGTCCAAACGCCAGGGACAGACAAAAAATCAAACCGATTCCAGGATTACGTCGCATCAGGATGATTCCTCCAAATTAAATCCTTTTCGTTCCATTTTCCCCCAACCTTGCACATTCCGCAGGGCGGAAATAAATCCGTGAATCCGCCAGTAGATGGTCAATTGCCGATACCCGAAATTTTCCACAACGGCCAGTAAAAATAATTGTAAGAGATCCGACGTTCGGGGATATCTCCGGAAAGTTAATTCTTCCAAGGCCACCGAAAAAATGGATAGTGCTACCCCGAAAATAAAAGCTGCCATGAAGAACGCCAGAATATAGGTATAGGATACGGTACCCATTAACAGGGCAATCACAAACATGATATATCCGGGCATTTCAATGGCCGGTCCCAGCATTTCCAAAAGATAGAAATACGGGTAGGCAAATAACCCGATTCGTCCATACCGGGGATTCATAAACATTACTCGGTGGCGGGTGAGTACTTCATAGAGTCCCCGTTGCCAGCGATCCCGTTGCCGTCCCAGGATTTTCGCAGATTCCGGACATTCGGTCCAGGCCACCGGATCCGGAACGAAGGAAATTTTATAGGGGATATTCTGTTCCCGACAGTGACGGTGGAGTTTGACGATCAGTTCCATGTCCTCACCGACAGTATCCGTAGCGTATCCACCGGCATCGGCAACCACGGAGCGCTTGAATATTCCAAAAGCGCCGGAAATAATCAGGGTCGAATCCAAGGCGCTCCAGCCCATGCGTCCGGATAAAAAGGCGCGCAAATATTCCAGAACCTGGAATTTGGCAAACCAGTTTTTCGGAAGCCGAATTTCTTTCAGCGTTCCGCCGCGGATGGTACAGTCGTTTACAATCCGGATGATGCCTCCGGCAGCTACCGTCCGTGAATCTTCCAGGAAGGGACGGGCAATCCGAATCAGGGCGTCCCGTTCCAGGATGGAATCGGCGTCCATGGCGCAGAAAAGGGGTGTACGGCAATATTTGAGTCCTGCATTCAATGCATCGGCTTTACCGCCGTTATCTTTATCAATCACCCATAGATTGGAATGATGACTGCTTCGATAGATCTGACGGATTGTGGCGCTTTCAATGGCTGAGGTAGGTGCCCGGTGCGCAGGGATCATATCAAAGGCTTCAATCAATTTTTTCATGGTATTATCCTGCGAGCCGTCATTCACAACCAGAATTTCATATTCGGGATAATTCAATGATAACAAAGCGGTAATGGAAGGGATACAGGTTGGCTCTTCATTGTACGCCGGTGCGATCAGCGTAATGGGCGGGGCACCGGCATTGGCGATTAATTCTTCAATATGAATGGCCTTCAGTTGCCGCGCATACACCCGGAGCGCTTTGAACGCAAAAATACTGGTAAGTAAATAGAAGAAATTCAGAGAAATGAAATAAATCAGGACCAGAATATTGAATCCTTCCACAATCATTTGCAATGAACGGAGGAATATTGTCATGAATTCAAGCTTTCCTGAGCAGTTGCCGGGCCAGGGTCGCACGGGGATGTTTTGTGCGACTGATTTTCTCCAGGATATTCAGTCCTCCCAGGGCAAGCAGGGCCTGACCGGCATGGATTGCCACCCAACTGACCGGATCATCCAATCCTTTTTCCAATAGAGTATAATCGGTGGCATTTCCTAATTGGGCCAACGCAGAGAATGCGTGGGCTCGCAGAATAAATTCATCCGATTCCACTAACGAACGCACAGTATCCGCCTGTTTATCGGTGCCCGTTTCTTTCAATAACCGAAGCGCGGCGGCCGTCAGGTCAGGATCGGGATTCTCCTGAACCACGGTTTCGGCTATTGGTGCGGAGGAGAGGCTGTTGAGCGATCGCAGCGCCTCGCAACAGGCAATTCGAACCCGTATGGATTCATTCCGGTTCTGCAGAGTCCGTTCCAAATCGGGGATAATGTCGGACCCAAAGGAAGTCAGCATGGAGGACAGGTAATTCATGCTCCAGAAATCGAAGCGATGGAGAATGGAAAGGATCGAGGGACAATAGCGGGGGTTCTGTGTATTGGCCAATGTTCGGGCGGCCAGCATGGAGACCACCGGAGACGTGTCCGAAAGTGCGTTCAGAATCGGTTCTTCATATTCCGGAAGACCAAAGATTCCCAGGGTTTGGATGGCCCGGGCCCGGGTTTCCGGCGATGACCGCTTGATTCGGTTGGCGATTAGCGGGAGATAGGGCTGAGCCAGTGTAACCAGCTTTTCTTTCTCCGATCCCTGGAGTCGGTATGTCATTCGCAACAGGAATTGAAGGAAATACAGGCGTTCCCGCTTGGCGATGGAAATTTCCCAGTGAGAATCTTCATCGGATAAATAATCAAATAAATGTTCATTCCAGCGTTTTTCCACCCGTGCCCAGAAACGCGCCCGGCGATTGTTCTTGATGCGAAGCAAAAGCACGAAAACGGCCAGAATAATCACAAAAACCAGAAGTAAAGCGATCAGGGCTATCAGGAATTGGAGGACCAGGTCCAGAGTTTCCTGGCTCCGAACATATTCATTCAGGACCGGGAGCAGTGATTTCACCGAAGGATGCTATCCAGGTGGGCGGTTAGTTTTTCCGGATCAAATGGCTTGGTTATGATTCCTCTGGCGCCCAGACCCAGGAGACGCTCCTGCTCTTCGGGGCCGGACTTGCCGGTTAGAAAAATAATCGGTATAGCCTTCGTAACCGGGTTTTTCCGAAGAGTTTTCAGTACATCCTCGCCGCGATCCTTCCCAAGAATTACATCCAGGAGAATTGCATCGGGACGGAGGGCTATGGCCAAAGATTCTCCGGTTTTACGATCATCGGCCGTGCGGCAGGTATAGGTATTGGATTGATTCAGGACGACTTCCAGAATGAAGCGAATATCCTCATCATCATCAATGGCCAGGACAGAAATCATTTCAGCAATCGATGAATCCGGGCCAGGAGTTCGGTGGCGGAAAAGGGTTTTAACATGTAGTCATTGGCGCCTAGGTCCAGGCCTTTTACAATATCATTCTCCCGTCCCATGGAGGTCAGCATGATGATGGGGACGGAGCCGTTCAGTTGTGTTTTCCGTAAATTTCTCAACACCTCGAAGCCATCCATTCCGGGCATTTTTACGTCCAGAATAATCAGGTCAAAGGGTGATTCTTCGGCTGCTTTCAACGCCTCGGATCCGGAGATAAAATGAGTAATATGATAACCGGATTTTTTCAGTCGATGCGTGATAAAATCGGCAGTTAACTCATCATCTTCAGCGATGAGTATGCTATATATCCGCGTTTCCGCTTCCTCAAGTTTCGTTATAATTCGATTTCGTCCTGAATTTTTTGCCGAATAAAGCAGTTCATCCGCATCACTGACGGCGTCATTAATCGAACTGGTTGGGGTTACTTTCGTTACACCGGCGGAAAAGGTAATATGAATGATCACATCTTTGTCGGAAGGATGTTTCAGGGGCTTCTCTACCAGTCGTTTGGCAAATTTCTGTAAGGCACCCCGGGTTCCGGCAGGCGTTGAATCCGGAAAGAGGGCCACAAATTCTTCTCCGCCCCAACGTGATACAAAGTCGGATTTCCTAAGACTCTGGGAGAGGCCACGACTGAAGTACTGCAACGCCCGGTCACCGACCAGGTGGCCATACGTATCGTTCACATTTTTAAAATGATCCAAATCGATCATGGCCAGCGACAGGGACCATTTATGTCTGAGCGCCTGAGCCTTGTATCGAAGAAATTCCTCATGGAACGCTGCCCGGTTTGGCAATTCAGTGAGCGTGTCGATCCTGAGTTCGCTTTTTATTTTCTGCGCCTGTTCCAGTTTGGCTCCAACCGCCGTCGCCAGGACTTCGGGATCCACCGGTTTCACAAGATATTCGTTTGCTCCCAGGGCGAAACATTCCGATTTGGTTTGGGGCGAATCTTTTGCGCTCAGGATAATCACCGGGGTGTGCACCGTATGCGGTGATTCCCGGAAATCCACCAGTAAATTCCTTCCATCGGAATCGGGTAAGATTAAATCCAGCAGGATGAGATGAATGGCGTGTTGCGAGAGCAAATCCAGGGCTTCTGCTGCCGTACCGGCCAGATAAACCTGGTATTTCTCCGCGGGAAAGATCGATTGGAGTATGAGTTGATCTTCCTTATTGTCCTCGACAATTAACAAGACCGGTCGATCGATGGTGGTCTGACTGCGGAGGATGAATAAGTGGTCCAGAAGTGCCGACAGGGAATCCAGCAGAGTTTCGTCAGATGCGGTTTCAACCGCCTCGGCCATCTCGGAAACGGAAGGAAATCCATAGGTACCGCCGGAGCCTTTTAGCGAATGAGCAATACGACGGATGGAATCCCCCGCATCGGATGATCCTTCCACAAAAGCATTGCGAGCCGATGAAAGAGCATCGATGTGGGTACCGACCCGATCCAGAAAATGTTGTTTTAAATTATACATTTTTATACGAACGCCCCCGTTGAATGCAGAAGATTACGGAAATAATCACAAGTAATTTAATCACTTTTTTCCAAAGCTTTACTGAGGACTTCAAGAAAACGGTCTTTGGAAACCGGTTTTTTCAAAATTACCACATTCCCGGTCTGATGAGGAAAGAAAGCGTCCGGGTCGGCGCTGACAATAATCACGGGCACATCGGTTGAGGTGCGAATTTGCTGGAAAACACTTTCTGCCGGCAGGTCCGGTAATTTCAAATCCAATATAATCGCGTCCGGGGTAGACGCATGCAGGGCCGCTATTCCGGCGGAACCGGAAGAGGCTTCCTTGAGGTTCACGCCCAGTCCCCGCAAGTATTCCCTGATGAGTTCGCGGGCATCGGGATCATCCTCAATCAATAAAACGGTGGTCTCTTGCAATACGGATAAATGATCAGGCAGAAGATCACCGGAATCACTTTGCTGTGGATCCCGGTTTCCCGAATCCATCGATCCACCGGGATTCAGATGAATTATGAAGGTAGAACCTTGCCCCGGAGAGCTCTCAACGGTCAGGCTGAAGCCCATTAATTCACAGAGCGCATAACTGATGGCCAGGCCTAATCCGGTGCCGCCAAATCTGCGGCTGGTGCTGGAATCCACCTGTTGGAATTCCTTAAATATATTCCCGATCCGATCGGCGGGGATACCCATCCCCGAATCCTGAACGGAAATACAACCGGGAAGTCCCGATGGTTCATCCATTGATACGGTAATCGTCACCGATCCTTTGTCGGTAAACTTGATTGCATTGCTGACCAGATTCATGATCACTTGTTTTAGTTTTGCGGGATCTCCCTTCAGGGTCAAATCTGTTTCCGGATAAACGGTAGCCAGCTCAATATGCTTATTTTTTGCCTGAATTTCCATTTGAGTCACAATATCAGATATTAATTCTCCCAGATCGAAAACCAGTGATTCCATTTGCATCTGCTGAGCCTCGATTTTGGAAATATCCAGAATATCATTGATTAATTCCAGTAAATGTTTCCCATTATCCAGAATTCGACCCAGATAATTCAAATCCTGACTATTAAGGGTCGTTTTCAATTTTTTCAACAGGACGTTAGAAAATCCGATAATGGAATTCAACGGAGTCCGGAGTTCATGGCTCATAGTAGCCAAAAACTGACTTTTTGTGCGGGAGGCTTCCTCGGCATTAATCTTTGAGATGACCAGTTCATCTTCCACGCGCTTCCGTTGAATTAACCCCGTTAATATCGAGGAAATAGATTCCAGGTATCGAATGTCATCGGGTTTTGCTATCTGGTCAGGTTTAATATATAGAAGCAAAAACCCAAGGATGTTTTGATTGGAAACAAAGGGGACTACGTAATGTCCGTGATGGTCCATTCCGTCATTGGAAGCAAGTTGGTCTTTGCTCTTTTTATGAAAAACCAGTTGGGCGCCGATGGACTTTCCGCAGACGCAGGAATTCAGCGCGATTCTTGCACAGGCATCTACAAAACCGGCTGGGAGTTGATAGGCTATGACCAATTCCAAATGACCTCGGCTTTCATCGGTGAGAAAAATGGCTCCCTTTTGTTGAAACGGCAGCCAGTCCAGAAGAAGTATATAGTCCAGGGCAGATTTCAGCAGATCATTGAGTTTAATCGGTTGTTGCGATAGTTGCAGGATATCATTTAGGGCTTTCTGGGCTCGAAGAGAATGAAGGATTTTCGTTTCCGATTTGATCCGGTCACTAATATCTTGTTTGATAGCGATGAAATTTTGAATTTTACCATCCGAGTTGGTTACCGGCGTGATGGTCATTTCTTCCGTATAAAGTTCGCCGGATTTTTTTTTGTTCTGGATTTGCCCATGCCAGACCTGATTGTTCAGAATCGTTTCCCACAACTGTCGATAGAAGGATTTATTGTGTTTCCCGGAATGAAGAATCTTTGGTGTTTTTCCGATGGCGAATTCCCCGTCATAACCGGTCAGGGTGGTAAACGCCGGGTTCGTCCACTGGATAATTCCGTTGCTGTTGGTGATGATGATAGCATTGGCAGCCGATTCCAGAACCTTGCTTTGGAGTTGAAGCTGACTCTGATACAATTTCCGGTCTGAAATATCATTAACAATACTCTGGAATCCCAGGATTCGGTCGCCATCCATGAGAATCCGGACGTGTTGTTCCACCCATTTTTCTTCTCCGGATTTGGTTACGATAGGGAATTCGAAAAATGTATCTTCTTTCTTTTCACCGAATTGTTGCAAATAAAATTCCTGAACCTTGGTGCGATAATCTTCACGGACGACTTCCGTAAAATGTCGTCGTAATAATTCCGCTTCCTTATATCCGGTCAATTGTTCGCCGGATGGATTTACATAGGTAAAATACCCATAGACATCGGCGGTATAAATTGTCCCTACGGATTCCTCAATAATTTGCCGGTATTTTGTTTCGCTTATCTGCAGGGCACGGTTGATATCCCGTAAATCATGAGTTGTCTTTTCCGCGCGGATGAACAGTTTATACATGCTGATAAATAGGCCCGTAAGCACAAAAACATACCCCAGCATTTTTAAGAGATGGGCCAGACCAAACATGGTATCGTAAGGCCGGTGGGAAAGAGGGATAAAGGTTGCCTGGTCAATAACGCTCACCAGGAGAGCAAGTACGATCCAGTGTTCAAACTGTTGTGTTTTCCAATCCCCTTTGGATAGATACCCGATGAGTGCGATACCAAAAAAGATGGCGCTGATATATTCTCCCGGCCGCCCGATAAATGAATCCGGGTAATAGGCCCGCGGGAGCGATAAGGTGGTAAATAATAAAAAGTCCAATCCTGTTAAAAGGGCAACGAATAAAAACACGGAAAATTCGGGAACCCGTTGTGCTTTCCCGTGTCGTTCCTCCAATTTCCAGCCCCACCAACTGAAAAACATGAGTAATGCCAGGAAGACGCGGGACGCACTCCAGCTCCAGGCAATAATTGACGGGGATGAATGGGGATACAGGCTGATAAACCATTCACTGGTAACGATGGCATGGTATCCGTCCAGTAAGAATGTGCCCAGAAAGGCGGCTCCGATAAATAAAATAGTAGTACTCTTCTTGGAATAATAGCGAATCAGGGCCATGATACCCACCATCAAGGCAAGGGTGGTAGCCAGAATTTCCAACACGGTATGCAAGTGCTGGCTCCCTACCCAGTGGATACCCCGGAAATATACCGAACAGGCCAGAAGCAGAAGGGTTGATCCGATATAAACGGATATTCGTCGATTCGTTACGGATAGGGTCATGTCTGCTCTCGGATATTCTCCGTATACTTTGCGACCATTCGACTGAAATCGTCCATATCGACAATGGGCTTGGAATAATAATCGTTAAATCCTAATTCCAGGTATTTCTCCCGATCCCCGGCCATACTGTGAGCGGTAAGGGCGATGACCGGAACCGGTTTCATCGTGGGGTTCTGACGTATATTTTCCAGGACTTCAACGCCGTCCATTCCAGGGAGGGAAATGTCCAACAGAATGAGATCCGGCGTGAGGTTCGCGAGTTCCTGCAATGCGGAAACGCCGTTATCAAAAGTGATGAGCTTGTAATCGCCTTCCAAAATGGCTTGAACCAACAGCAGGTTATCGGCATTATCTTCTACAACAACGATTGTTTTCATAAGTCGATTTCCTTCCTTTGGGCTAAGAAATATACCACCGCGTTTTTAGCCAACCGTTCCAGAACGTTTATGGAGTCGGAGGAGATTTCAGGTTGCGGCCGGTCAGCCCCGGTTTCCAGCGATTCTGCTATTTGTTGCAGCTTTGTCGCACCCACATTCCCGGCGCTGGATTTCAACGAATGCGCGGTTTTACCCAGCGTATCAAAATTGCCGGTTTGGAAGGCGGACAGAATTACGGCCAGTCGTTCCGGGGTCTGATTCAGGAATATATCCAGAATTCCCGCGACCAGCTTCCGACCACCGATTTTTCGGAGGCGGTCCAGGGCAGCGGGATCAAATTCAAGAGACGCCGGTTGGTTTTCCGAAGATATCATTTCTACAAAATAAAATAGATCAGGCGATAATCCAAATAAGGTTCCCGCAGACTCCCTTAAATGTAATTGGCAGGCCCGGAGGAGCATTATAGGCAATGTGCTCCGGTGGGAAGGAATAAAATTCAGAAATCCGACAATGATAAAATAGGGAATACCGGTAGAAAACATTTCCTGTTTATTGGTACCTTTTCTTCGGTTTGATAAAACCATTTTCACGATAAACCGGGATTTATTCTGTAATGATGAAAACATTGATCCTAAAAAATCTAAATATTGTTTTTCTGTTTTTAACCGTATTGAGTTTTCTGAACGCTCAAAGCGAGGCCGGTGCGATTTTTCTTGTAATCCCACCCTCGCCGTCCATGAATGGAATGGGGGAAATTGGCGTCGGTTTACCCTCTGATGATATTTTTGCCGGTTTTTATAATCCGGCCAATGGTCTTCTGGCCTATCAGGGAATCAGCGCCAATACTTCTGCCTTGCATATTCCGTGGCTGCGGTCGTTGGCCAGTGAATTGTGGTATGACTATTCCGTAACCGGTTTGGGATTGATCCCCCGTAAATATCCCTTTCAACTGGTGATCAGTCAGCAGAAAACCTATCTTGATTTAGGCGAACAAAGAAGAACCGGTGATTATGGACAAACAATATCTTCCTTTCATAGCTATATGAAAGCCAATGCGCTCACCGTCGGGATCGGGTATAGGCACAAAATCGGGGCTCAACCGGTGTTTGTTTCAGCCGGTTTAACAGAGAAAAGAGCCGTCCAGGTCTTCTCCGAATTGGGTGCCGGGGAATTAAACGCAATATCGAAGGATTATCTAACCGATGTCGGTCTGTTGGTGTATACTCCGATGGTAAGCAGTAAATCAAAGATTTTGAATGATGAATTGGAATTGTCATTCACCCCGGCGCTCGGTTACAGCGTTTCCAATCTCGGCGGTTATATAACCATTCTCGATCCTGATCAGGCGGATCCGGCACCCCGTTTGGCGCGCTTTGGTTTATCGCTTACGACGGCGATTACTTTGAATTCCGACTGGACGATCGTGGAATGGCGGGGCGGAAGAGCCGTATCCGACATGTTAATTGATACCTCCGATCCCCATCGGTTGCCCTATCCATACCAGTTCGTCTTCGGCGATATTCGTATCGTGAAACATATCGTTGAAAGCAAAGCCGACAGACAGGTGGAAATCGGCCGGGGAGATGAAATAACCATTTTTGATTGTTTCACAATACGACGCGGCCGGCGAATTGATAGAAGCGGGAAAATTGATTTAGTTGAAATGGGATATGGATATCAATTGGACGGGCTGTTAAAATTTCTAACCTATTTCACCGGCAATCAGGGTTTCCGAACCTTTGGGCGGTTCATCGATGTTCGCTATAATTACAGTAAATGGACCCAATATCCGGGTCATCCCCTTGATCAAACGGATTTTAAGTCTGTGGTGATAACCTTCAGGAATTTGGATCGACTGTTTTCCATGAATCATTGAGCCTGGTTTATAATCCCGTAGCGCTGCTGGTCCGGATAATGATTCCCTTCACGATTTTCCCGGTTTTATTCAGATTATCGATAAAATTTTCCGTAGGCAGGTCCCGGGCGGAATGATGTGTTTTTTTCTCAGCCCGGGAGATTATATCAATGAAAACAACCGGAATAGACAGGTAGGCAAAGGAACGGTGGTCGGCGCCGGAACAACAGGAGGCTTTGGAATACCGGTAATGGAGCGCTTTCATGGTGGACGTAATATTTTTTGTGAGCCACGGAGGATAGATTTCAGGTGCGGACGAATTTCGGTATATTTCCAGGAAAGACGTGTATAATCCGGTTTGAAAATTATCGGTGGAGATGAGTTCCAGATCAGAGCCGGTATCGTCCTCTCGGAAATTCTGCGGATTTTTCATTTCAATATAGATTTTCTTACCACTACCGACACCATCAATATTGATGTTTAACACACAATGATTCAAATCATCCGAGTACTGGAGCAAATATGCTTTCGAACCCATCATTCCCGCTTCTTCGGCTCCCGTAGCGACAAAGATCAGATTGAAGGGCAGGGTATCGGCATAGGGTTGAAAATACCGGGCCAGTTCAATTAAAGCCGCAGTTCCCGAGGCGTTATCATCGGCCCCGGGGCCGTTGTTACTGTCCCAATGAGCCGTCAGAATAATATCTTTGCGGTTATTGTCCGATTCCGGATAGGAAGCGATGATATTGTAACTTTTATGGGGATTACCGGATTCTGATGCAGGTATCCGAAGTTCTATGATCTGATTATTCAATGGCGAAACTTTTTGATACTCCGACTCGTCGAGTATGATGATGGCCGCCGGGGAATACTTTTTCAACCGAATAACCTGATTGGATTCCCGGGCGAAGATTATTCTGTCTTTCAAGTCTTCCGGTTCCGTCATGACCGGTTTCAAAATCAGACACTTCCCGGTTATCCTGACCGTATCCTGAAAACGCTGGTTGACAAAACCGGTCCGGAGCATCAGATTAGATCCATTTACTGCAATCTGACGGTTTTCAAGCTGAATCCACCGATAGTAGAAGGAATCGATTTTCACGGTCATATTTACACCGGAGAATTGGTCCTTCAGGTATTGGATGGTTTTGGATTCCGCCAGGGAACCGGGACTCCGGGTTCCAAATTCACATAATTGTTTTACGTGACGGTATGCGCGTAAACCGAAATCTGCAGGGAGTTCACGGAAATTCTGAGCCGGGCAGCTACTGAAAAACGCGATAAAGAGCAGAGTGGGAACCGTGAAAAGTTTATCCCGATATGGAGCAAACCACCCCGATGAATATCGAGGGTGGTTGAATCCTTTTCGATCATCCCGGGATCGGGATGTCGCCCTCACGGGCGTACTTTGCCAGGTACCACGAGATTTTCCCATGCCTACATGACGAAGTGCGTTTTGGCACGTAGGCGTGGGGCTCCATCATGCCGTGAACTTTGTATCATGTATCCTCCGCATTCCGGATTATCCGTATGATTTCCAACTTTGGGGAAAGGGATGCTCCTGCCCGTTTTCCCGGGGGATCAGTTTGGCATGAAGAAGATTTTACGACAGGGTTTTCACTCGTTGTCGTTTCCGGCGGCGATTGTCAATCGTGTCCACCGCCCGTACAGCATATTCCTGAGCGGTGTAGATCTGTTTCATCACCAGTTCATCATCCCGTTTGGCCGCGTCACCCACGACAAAAAGATTATTAATTGACGTTTCTCCTTTGGCATTGATCCAGATATGTCGTTTTTCCTCGGGCTGGTCCGTGTCCATCAATCGGGCGCCCACCTGAATGGCCAAATCGTTATACACCCGGTGAAGACCAAGCGCTACCAATGCAAAACGCACCGGAACCGGGTCATGGGTTTCGAATTCAAAACCGTGCAATTCCTTAACGCCCTCACTCCTGAGACCCGTAATCGGGTCCGTTACCACCTCGACATGATAGGCTTTCAGCAAATCCCGAGTGCGTTTGTCGATTGCCGGCGTTTTGTCGTTGGTGAGGATGGTTACCTGGTTTTGGTACCGTTCTTTAAGCATCAAGGCCAGTTCGCCGGCTGCCGGTCCATGGCCCAAAACAGCTACCCGGTCATCCGTCGTCAAATGTCCCTCGCAGCGAATACAGTATAAGAATTGTTCCCGGTTGGCAAACGGATAAATCCATTTTGGCGAAAATTCCACTTCGCCTTTTTTATTGGTCAGTGCTAAATGGGGCTGTTTATCCATGACACCGGTGGCCAGAATAACCGTCGGTGTAAAAAATGTTTGAGCGGATAATATAACTTCAAAACCCCCGGAGGACTTTTTTAATGTGGTAACTTCGTCCTCGATGAGGGTGCAGTTGGGATAATGCGTGCGTATACGATTGATTGTGTTGGCAATAATCTGGCGATTGTTAATATGAAAATGAGTCTGTTTCAATAATTCCGCCGCATCGGCATGACCTTTTCGTTCCAGGATTTTAATGGCCTGGTTTTTAATCACATCTTCGTGAAAACCGATCATATTATCAATATTGTTGACCCATTGGGAACGGCTTCGTTTTTTAGTAGACCGGGTACCCAGAATCCAGATCGTATTCAACCCGTTTTGGGCCGCGCGCAGCGCGGCGGCCGATCCGCCGATTCCCCCACCGATGATTATCACATGATTTGACAAGTGCTGACTCCTTTTCTTAGGGAAAAAGTACGGGGATCGGTGATGGTAATCAAGCAAATGGGTGAGAATGCCACGAAGGTCGCGAAGAATCGCTAAGGGTTTTAAAAATTACCAAGAAGCCATTAAAGGATTGTAACAAGGAAAGTTATTGAATAGGGTTATTCCTTAATCCTTCGCGCCCCTTAGCGACCTTAGCGGCTACTGGGCCACAAAGTGCGCGAAGAATCGCTATGGGTTTTATAAAATTACCAAGAAGCCATGTCCGGATCACCGGACGAATGGAAGTAGGGGGAAGGATAGTATCTAGATTTATTTTCATCATCTTCGTGTACCTTGGCGACCTTAGCGGCTACTGGGTCACAAAGTGCGCGAAGATTCGCTAAGGGTTGGAGGGAGATTTGAAGCATAGATTACTTTCTCCACAGATCCAGGATTGTAAAACAACGCCCATTCGAGTTTGAGTTTCTTATTCCAATTTCGTGTACCTTAGCGTCCTTGGCGGCTAATGGGCCACGAAGTGTGCTGTTCTTGATTATGG
>JAADFQ010000149.1 GCA_013152835.1 FCB group bacterium | reverse complement strand
GCCGAGCGGGCGGAACTGGACCTGAGTAAAATGAGCACGCTGGCCGCTGAATCAACGTCCTATCGGCAAATAAACAGTTTCTGTACGGTTTTTGCCAAATCGGAAATTCTCACCTGGATTCTGGACGGCATTCCCATGGAAGATATTGCCCGGGGGATTTACTTATCGATCGTCAACCGGATTTGTAAATTACCGCTACCGCAAAACCTCCCGGTTTATTTATGCGGAGGGGTGATTGCTTATCACCCGTACATTCAGGAATTATTAAGCCGGGAACTTCATCTAACCATTGAGGTCGCTCCCCAGCCGCAATACAGCGTGGCCTACGGAGCAGCCATTTTAGCAAAAAGGGGAATTTGACATGAGTAAAAAACATATTTTCGGTGCTCTGTATGACGATATTTATTTGTTGACAGGAGCACGGACACCCTTTGGAAAATTTTGTGGTACCCTCGGTACAGTGAATCCGACCGATTTGGGTATCGCTGCCGCCCGGGCCGCATTGGAGCGTGCTCACGTCGAACCGTCGGATGTGGATCACATCATTTTCGCCAATATTATTCAGGCTGGATATGACGCATTGTATTTACCTCGTCATATTGCCCTGTATTGTGGGATTCCGGAATCGGTTCCGGCCTTGATGGTGCAACGAATCTGTGGCTCCGGATTCGAATCGATTATCGTCGGTGCAGAAAATATTATTCTTGGTAAGGCTGATCTTATTCTGGCCGGAGGGACGGAAAACATGACCCTGGCGCCCACATCTTCTTTCGGCAATCGATTGGGGTATCGCCTGGGCGGGGTGACTTTTAAAGATATGCTTTGGGAAGGCTTAATGGACCCGGCCTCGGGATGTACCATGGGTGATACGGCCGAAAACCTGGCGAAGGACTATTCTATCAGCCGCAGCGACGTGGACGAATTCGCCATTCGTTCCCAGGAACAGGCCTGGAAGGCGCTGAATTCGGGACGCCTGCGGGAAGAAATCGTGCCCTTGTCTTCAGGCAGTCATGAATACGAAGGGTTGGCTCCGCGGAAATTCCGTCTGAATCCCTCCCGGGCGACGCTGGATCATGATGAAAATATTCGGGACACGACGCTTGAAAAGCTGGCCCAACTTCCGCCAACATTTTCCAGAGAAGGTGTTCAGACCGCCGGAAATTCCAGTGGGATCGTGGATGGAGCCGCTGCTGTGGTGGTGGCTTCCAAATCGGCAATTGAATCCCACAATTACCAACCGCTGGCGCGCATTGTTGCCTCAGCCTCGGCCGGTGTTCCCCCGAGGATCATGGGTATCGGTCCTGCACCGGCGATTCGTCACGTTCTGGAACTAACCGGATTAACCCTCGATGAAATCGGATTATTTGAAATCAACGAAGCTTTTGGCGCGCAAATCGTGGCTGTGGAACGGGAATTACACCTGGACCGGGATAAACTAAATGTGAACGGTGGGGCGATAGCTATCGGTCATCCTTTGGCGGCCACGGGGACCCGGCTGACGCACACGCTGGCTCTTGAAATGGCCAAACGTCAGGTTCGCTATGGGATTGCCTCCGCCTGCATTGGCGGCGGGCAGGGAACGGCTATTCTGCTGGAAAGGGTTGATTCATGATTAGCGGATACCAGATGACGGGCCGGGACGTTCCCCTGGAATCCGTGGAATATGATGTTCCCGATTTACAAGACGGTGTGGCACTGATAAAAGTGGCCGGGTGCGGCGTTTGTCATACCGATATCAGTTACTGGCATCACGGGGTCCCAACCCGTCATGAACTGCCGCTGATTCTGGGGCATGAAATTGCCGGGACGGTAGTGGATGGATCCCCGGAATGGAAGGGAAAAAACGTCATTGTCCCGGCGGTGTTGCCGTGCGGACATTGTGACCTGTGCCGCAACGGACGGAGCAATATTTGTCAGAACCAGCAAATGCCGGGAAATGATTTCCACGGTGGGTTTGCATCGCATGTGGTGGTTCCTGACCGCTATCTGGCACAAGTGCCGGACGAATTATTGTCCAGCTTCGATCTGGCGGACCTGGCCGTGATTGCGGATGCCGTTTCCACTCCCTATCAGGTCGTGGAAAAAAGCGGATTGGAAGCGGGGGACTTTGCCGTATTAATCGGTGTCGGAGGTATTGGGCTGTATGCGGCACAAATCGCCACCATGACCGGAGCCGTGGTCCTGGCCCTGGATATCGACGACCGGAAACTGGAACAGGTCCGGAGCGTCGGTGTCGGCCGGACATTGAATACCAGGGATTTGGATATTCGAGGGATCAAAAGTAAAGTAAAAGAGATCGCCCGGGAGTCGGGCGTAGGTCCCTATCAGTGGAAAATCTATGAGCTGTCCGGGACGAAAGCCGGACAGGAATTGGCCTATGCTTTACTGGGTATTGCCGGTACGCTTTCAATCGTCGGATTTACATTGGATAAACTGGAAATCCGACTGAGCAATCTAATGGCCTTTGACGCCCGGGTGATCGGAACCTGGGGATGTAAACCTGAATTATATTCGAAGGTGATTGAGGCTGTGGGCGACGGACGTATAAAAATCAAACCATTTATAGAAAAATTTCCTTTATCGGAAATAAACACCGTGTTTGAAGCGGCGGTGAAACATACGAGTCTGAAACGACCGATTTTAATTCCAGAACCATAAAACGGGGTAAAACATGGTACAACAATCATTGGTGAATCACAATTTAACAACAGGTACCTACAACAGTATTCTTTACGAACGCCGACCCTGCCTTGACCGATCGGGGAATCCGGTAGATGGACTGTACAATGCCTGGATATTCATCAACAATCCGAAACAGTATAATTCCTATACTACAGAAGCGGTAAAGGAAATTATTCTTGCCTTCAGGGAAGCATCCAATGATCGTTCCGTCGTGGCGGTTATTTTTACGGCCGTTGGCGAAAAAGCTTTCTGCACCGGTGGGAATACCAAGGAGTACGCCGAATACTATACGGGAAGACCGTTGGAATACAAACAGTATATGCGACTGTTTAATGATATGATTACCGCGATTCTGCATTGTGATAAACCGGTGATTTGCCGGGTAAACGGAATGCGGATTGCGGGAGGGCAGGAGATCGGGATGGCCTGTGATTTTTCCATTGCCAGTGACCTGGCAGTCTTCGGTCAGGCCGGGCCGAAACACGGCAGTGCACCGGATGGAGGTAGTACTGATTTTCTTCATTTATATGTGGGGATAGAGCGGGCCATGCAAAGTTGTACATTATGTGAAATGTGGTCGGCCTACGAAGCGCTGAACTATGGATTAATCAGCGCCGCCGTCCCGGTGTTAAAGGTTGACGGACAATTTATTCCCAACCCGAAAGTGATTACGGATCGCTATCTCGATGGCAAAGGGCAGGTGATCTACGGAAAGCCGAAATCCGGAGAGGAAGCGAAAAAAGCCCGGGAAATTATTGCTCAGGGTGAAATTGATTTGAATCCCCTGGACCAGGCCGTAAATGATTTGGCGACGAAAATGCTCTACATGATGCCCGATTGCGTCAGTAAAACGCTGAACAGTCTCCGGAAGAAAAAGCTGGAACACTGGGACGCGAATTCTCAGACGAACCGGGACTGGCTGGCTTTGAACATGATGACGGAGGCCAAAGCGGGATTTCGGGCGTTTAATGAAGGTCCCAAAGGAAACCGGGAAGTGGACTTCATTTTATTGAGACAGAAACTGGCCGCCGGTGAACCCTGGAGTGAAGAACTGGTGGAAGCGATTCTGCCGAAGGAAAATTAGTCGACGGATCAAACATGATCCGGAATCAATGGGTATAAAAATCTTCCGCGAAGCTAATTAAAGTGAATATTAAAAACATTGAAAGTTATCCAATGAAAAAAGTAATCAGTGAGGAAAAAAATAACGGACAGGT
>JAADFQ010000148.1 GCA_013152835.1 FCB group bacterium | reverse complement strand
GTGGAGGCGTTGCACCATGAAGTAGCCGCCGGACAGCACGAGATTGATTTTCGCTATGGTCCGGCATTACTGGTAGCCGATAATGCCGTCTCATTCAAATATACGGTCAAGGCCATTGCTCATCAGAAAGGACTTCACGCCACCTTTATGCCCAAACCGATTCCCCATGTAAACGGTTCCGGAATGCACGTTCATCAAAGTTTATTCAATAATACTGGAAATGTATTTTATGATGAAAACGGTAAGAACCATTTATCGGATACCGCACGATATTTTATCGGCGGACAATTGAAACACGCCCGGGCCATGACGGCGATTTTAAACCCGACCGTGAATTCCTATAAACGTCTGGTGCCGGGATTTGAAGCACCCGTATATATTTCCTGGGCCAATACCAATCGCTCCGCCCTGATCCGAATTCCGCGGTACACACCCGGGCGGGAAAATTCCACCCGATGCGAACTTCGCTGCCCTGACCCCTCCTCAAATCCCTATTTGGTATTCACCGTCATGCTGGCGGCGGGACTGGATGGAATCCGTAATAAAATAGAACCGCCCCCACCGCTGGAGGAGAATATTTTTGAGCTCACCGAAGCCGACTTGAAACTGAAAGATGTTTCCACCCTTCCTGCCTCTCTCCGGGAAGCTGTGGATGCCCTGGAAGCGGATCCGATCATTAGCAAGGCGCTGGGTACAGCCGCTCTGGAAGCATATTCGACGGCCAAACGGGCCGAATGGAGAGGCTATGCTACCAGTGTCTCTCAGTGGGAATTGGATAATTATCTTGAGATTTATTGAGCGGGTTGATTCCTGAATGAAAACTTTGCGGATGAAAACTATGCGGAAGTTTCAAACTTCCGCATAGTTTTGTGACGAAACAATCTTCCTGTTTATCTTCGCCGGAGAATTCCGGAACACTTTGTGACCGGAAACACGAAATTAAGCATTGAAATAATGAAGGGTTAAAATCTCTGACGGATAGACGGAACCCTCCGTAAATTTCCGTTGATGTTTCAGGGATATTTCAAACGCGTTGTCTGGCTGTTTCTTTTTGGAAGCACGCTGCTGTTTTCAAAAAATACGGATCCCATTGTTCTGGTCCATGGTTTCATCGGCTGGGGACCAGAAGAAATGGGACAATACCGTTATTGGGGCGGCACGGAAGATTTAGCCCAGACGTTACGCGATAGTGGGTTTACGGTTTACGTTGTATCGGTGGGGCCAGTATCCTCCAACTGGGACCGGGCCGTAGAAGTATTTGCACAAATAAAAGGTGGTCAGGTAGATTATGGCCAGGCCCACTCCGAAACCTTCGGACTGATCCGGAAACCGGAAGGTAAATCCTATCCCGGTCTTTATCCGGAATGGGATGCCGATCATCCGATACACCTGATTGGTCACAGCATGGGAGGGCAGACGATCCGGATGCTGGACTATTTACTGACCCACATTATTTATGCCGATGAGGCGGATAGCATTCCCGAGGAAAGTGCTCTGTTGGGCCGGGAAAACCGGGGTTGGATATCCTCGATTACAACCCTGGCGACGCCCCATGACGGCACAACCCTGTCCGATATTGTTACCCGTACAATTCCCTTTTTGCAATATGTGCTGGGGTTGGCAGCCGTTGTCGGGTCCGATTATTATAATTTCGATCTGGAACAATGGGGTTTTGAACGAAAACCCGGTGAATCCTGGATGGATTATTTTGAACGCATGCGGGATAATCCTGCCTGGGACACAAAAAATATTTCCTCCTGGGATTTAAGTGTGGAAGGCGCCCGGGAAATGAACACCCTGGTTCAGGCCGATCCTGATGTATATTATTTTTCCTATACCTACCGGGCCACTCATACGGACTCGTCCACCGGTGCCGAAATTCCGAATGACAATATGAATATTATTCTCCGAATGCGGGCCCGTGTTATTGGTTCGGATGTGGCATATTTTGCCGATGGCTCATCCACAGATTCCACCTGGTTTCCCAACGACGGCGTAGTCAATACCCGTTCTCAGGCAGGACCCACGACCGGACTCAACGGTCCGGACCCGATCGCCGAGTATCGGGAAGGTGAACCGCTCCTGAAAGGGCAGTGGTACACCATCGGTCCCCTGCCCATGGATCATTGGCGATCCATCGGTCATGGAAAATTTACCGCCGGGGAGCGGGCGGAACTTACCCTGTTATTTGTCAATCATTGTCGTCGTCTATGGGCCTTGCCCTGATGAATAAGAAAGGACTGAACCGTGGCTAAACCCAGAATTTCTATTCGGGACCTGTATCGTTTTAAATTGGTTTCCGATCCTCAGATTTCTCCCTCCGGATCAGAGGTGGCCTTTGTTGTGGAAACCATGAACCGGAAAGACAAAACGTATTATTCACATCTTTATTTAAAGTCAATACATGATCGCACGGTCCGGCAACTGACTTTTGGGAAGAAGAATGATCTCGCACCCCGCTGGTCTCCCGACGGATTAAAAATCGCCTTTATCAGTAAACGGGAGGAAACCGGTCAAATCTGGATTCTGCCCATGAACGGTGGGGAAGCCTATCCCCTGACGACATTGCCCCGGGGGGCCGTCAGTTCCATTACCTGGTCTCCCGACGGGAAGCAAATTGCCTTTCTTTTTCATCCCGCTGGAAAAGAAGTATCCTTTGATCAGAATGGGAAACCGGAAACACCGGTGTATCGCCATATCAAAGATATCTTTTTCCGTCTGGACGGTTCCGGATGGCGCGACAGTGAGAACACGCATGTGTGGGTCGCCGATACCCGTTCCGGAAAATGCCGACAGTTAGTAACCGGTCCTTATGATGACGCCTTTCCCTGCTGGTCTCCGGATGGTGACGAGATTGCGTTCATTTCTTTTCGGGAAGAGGACTGGCAGTTACGTCTGGAAGAACAGGAGATTTACACGGTCCGAGTGAATACGGGAGAATTGAACACCTGGAAGACACCGAAGGGGCCAAAGGAGGGATTATCCTGGTCTCCCGACGGAAAGCAAATTGCCTATTTGGGACATCAACAACCATATCACAGTTGGGGATCGATTGGGTATCTGTTAAATATTGCCGATCGGAAGGGTACTCACCGGACGTTCGGAAAACAATTGGATCGAACGGCATATCCCCTGACCCTGGGGGATATAACACCGGCCTTTACGGTAAATTCTCCCGTTTGGTCGCCGGACGGACAAGCGGTGTATTACATTATTTCAGCGAATGGCCGTCAACCGATTATGAAGGCCGATCTCAACCGGGATTCCGTGGAACCTGTGATTCCGGAGTCGGAAGTGGCGGTTACCTTCACCATCCATTTTCCGTCCAACACGGGTTTCTATCACGGCGCTTTCCTGGAGCGACCCGATGAACTGGTTCGATTTTCCCTGAATAACACTAACGTCAGGTTGTTTACACGTCTGAATCAGCGTTTCGTTGCCGGAAGGGATTTTTATCCGGCGGAAGAAATCCGCTTCCAAAACGGAGATCAGGAGCTTCAGGGCTGGCTGGTAAAACCTCCGGATTTCGACACCTCAAAAAAATATCCCCTTATTCTCAATATTCATGGCGGTCCCCGCTGTCAGTATGGTCGGACCTTTTATCATGAAATGCAGGTTCTGGCGGCGGCCGGTTATGTGGTGGTGTACACCAATCCCCGGGGAAGCCAGGGTTACGGCGAAGCCTTTGCCGATTCGATCACCGGGAGGTGGGGTGAACCGGCCATGTCCGATCTCATGGCTGCTGTGGATTATGTTCTGTCCCTGGGTTTTACCGATAAGACACGAATGGGCGTTACCGGTGGTAGTTATGGTGGATACATGACCAACTGGATCATAACCCATACTGATCGTTTTGCTGCTGCCGTGACCCAGCGCAGTGTATCCGACCTGAGCAGCATGTTCGGGAATTCCGATGTGGGATGGGA
>JAADFQ010000147.1 GCA_013152835.1 FCB group bacterium | reverse complement strand
TACGAACTGGCGACCGGGAAAAATCCGCTCAAATCCTCCGATTTGAGTCAGGCCCTCAATCTGGCCGTGACCCATGTACCGGAACCGGTTATCCGGATCAACGCCACGATTCCCAAGCCGCTTGCCGCCATCATCGAACGTATGATTGCTCAGGCCCCGGATCGCCGCTATCCCAATTGTGAACAAATCCTGGAAGACCTGCGCAAAATCCATTTTCCCGCGTCTGTAACCACCAAAGAACCTGAGTCCGAACCTATATCCTTGCCGGTAAAGCAGCGGCGGCGTTTTTCTTCCCTGGCCGGGGTTACTACCTTTGTACTGGCAGTTGCAATTACCGTCTTTGCTTTCCGGTGGACATCAACGGTCTCCAATCAAAAGGATAAAATACTCCCTCCCGTTACAGCCACACCAACGGCCGAATCGATATCGGACCAGAATTCTGATGTTAACCCGCGTCCGATTCCGGAATCTATGGTGGCGGTCCCAACGGCAAAACCTGATTCAACCGTTACCGGGAAGGTAGAAAAAGCCCCTGAACCCAAAACGCTTCCGGCCACTCCCCAGTTTAGCGATCTGACGATAATTGTCTATCCCTGGGCGAATGTGTATCTGGACAGTAATTTCCTGGGTAGTACGCCGTTGGATTCGGCCATCCGGGTGAATCCCGGTCAACATCAAATCCGCTTCCGGAATCCCCGGTTTCCCGCTTACGATGCATCGCTATCGGTTACCGGTCCCCGGGATACGCTGGTATTTCGCTGGACGGATATTTTCGGATTTGTACGCCTTACCGTAAATCCCTGGGCAAATGTCTATATTGACGGAGCCTTTATTGATGCCACGCCTCTGGATCGTCTGCTCCCCTTAAAAGCCGGTGATCACCATGTTATTCTGAAAAATCCGGATTTTCCGCTCTGGCAAAAATTTATCCGGCTGACGGCTGGCGATACCGTGGATTTGAAAGTCCAGTTAATTGGTTGAGGAATAACCTGGCATGGTAATTGTAAAATAAATCCTATGAACTTCACAAAAAAAATAATGGTCCTGCTTTTCTTCCTCCCGGTTCTGCTTTTTGCTCAAGGCGAATGGTCGTCCGGAATGTCCCTGCCGGAGCCGCGCTCCGGCCATGGCGCCGTGGTTGTGGATTCTCTGATTTACCTGATCGGCGGATTCACCAACGCCCAGCATCAGGCCTCCGGGTCCTGCTGGTCCTATAATCCGGCAACCGATTCCTGGAATCAGGATTTGCCTTCCCTGAATTATGACCGGGCTAATCTGGCTGTCGTGGCCAAGAGTGACACGATCTGGGTCTTCGGTGGCCGTCACATGAATTCCATGGTGGGCGCCATTGAACGGTTTGTCATCGGATCCTCCGCCTGGGAAGTGGTGGGAACCATGCCGGACGCCCGCATGGGTTTGGGGGCCGTTCGGGTCGGCGACGAGGTGTATTTATTCGGCGGAAAACGATCCATGGGCATGTCGGGGCTCCCGACAAATCGGGTGGATATTTATAATCTGAGCAGCGGTGAATGGACCGAGGGTCCGACCCTGCTTCAGGCCCGGGCGCATTTCGGGTATGCACTGAAAGGCGATTCCCTGATTTGCGCCGGTGGAAGTTATCTGGATCCCATGTTCACGGCAGAACAATTGATCGTCGGCGATGGATGGTCCGGATTACCCAATCTTGACGAACCCCGGAGCAATGCGGCAGCCGTTATTTACCGTAATAACTTTATCCTTCTGGGGGGCTATACATCCGGGGGGCAAAGCGTGACCAATCTGGAACTGATCGATGGACAATGGCAGGAATTCCCCGGTCTGGCCCTGCCCCGGTATAACCATTCGGCAGTGGTCTATAACGATGATATCTTTGTCATGGGCGGACGAAACGGGCAACAGGTTTTGACGTCCAATGAACGCTATTCCATCGATCTATCCACCGGTGATAACGGGTGGCAACCGACTGAGCGCTTCAGCATCAGCCCGCCCTGGCCGAATCCCTTCAACAGTGCTTTTGAATTCCAGGTGACCCTGCCGGGGACTCAGTCCGGTCAACTGGTGCTGTCGATTTACAATCTGGCCGGACAACAAATAATGACCCGGAACCTGACCGGTATTCAAAACAGGGGACGGGTACGTGTAGAAATGGAAGACCTTCGCGGCAGACTTTCCAGCGGTATTTATTTTCTCGTCGTGAATTGGAACGGTGTGCCGGGGTCCGGAACATCGATATCAAAACAGGTCATTTACCTGAAATAGAATGGGGAAAACCAGCCTGATCCTGCTGATCTGCAGCGCCTTTCTTTTCGGACAGGAGTCCGATCAAAAAACACTGACCCCGCAACAGGTGCAGACGGCCTACTATTCCATGCGTTACGGGGATGTAATTCAGATGGTTAAATCCGAACTGGAAACGCACCCCACCCAATCCCCGGAAGACCTGAGCGTATATCTGAAATATCTGGCCATGGCCCTGTTTGCCGAAGAAGGTGAAAGCGCCGCCCGGGGCGCGTTGGCTTCCCTCTTGCTGGTTGATCCCGCCTTTACGTTTTCTGCCGACGAGGCTTCACCGAAAATCCGGGCCCTGCTGGAAGCGTTGCGTTCGGAAAATCCGGAATTCGTTCCGGAATCAAATCCGGCCCCAACCTACATAACGCTTCAGGATCAGCGAAGCTCAAACCTCCTCGCTTCAATGATTCTTCCGGGGTGGGGGCATCTGAAACGCCACGAACGTCGGGGGTATGTGTATAGTGCTGCCTTTTTACTCTCTGTGGGTGGTGCGCTGGTTTTTACAGGCACAACGTCTACCGCGCATAATGCCTATCTGAAAGCTTATGATCCGGCCGATATACAAGAAACCTATACATTGTATAACCGGAATTATAAACTCCGGAATAACCTCCTGATTGCTTCAGCGGTTACCTATCTGGCCAGTTTGCTGGATCTGTACTTTACCGCCGATTAAACCGGGCTCCCCGCGCAATTTCTGCGTTCGGCCATGCAGATTTTGCATGGTTCCTTCCCCTGCCCATTTGGTGTTTTTCATTACTCCCTCAGAAAACAGGTTTGGCACGATCCTTGAGACAGGGTTTACAAATCCAAACTGGAAAATGAAAACAATGGAGATAAAGATGAAAAAGACAACGACAACCCTTTTAATGACCGCAGCAATGATTCTGTCATCCGCTCTGTATGCTCAGGGCATGGGTGGCGGCATGGGCAATGGCGGCGGAATGGGTAACGGCGGTGGTATGGGTAACGGCGGAGATATGGGCAATGGCGGAGGTTGCGGCGGCGGCATGCACGATTCACTGGAAGTTATTACAGTGAGTGGTGTTGTGTCTATCGATACCGTGACGATGGATTGGGATCATGATTCTCTGGGATTCGGAAACCATCACTGGGGGAACGGATCCAATCATCATGGCCAACAAATCGGTTCTATGGCATCCGACAATCAGACGATGAACCATAACATGATTGACAGTGATACAACCTGGGTGCGTCCGGTTTACTATCTGGATGTAGATGAAGACGGAGTTTCGGATTATGTTCTGAATTTCGGTCCTCCCTGGTATGTACCGGAAGATTCCACCTTATCCCGTCCCCAAGCGGGCGACTTTATCACGGTTACCGGTTATGAAATGACCGAATCCATGATGTGGGATCAATCGGTTATCATTGTTACGGAACTCAATGGACAGGTATGGCGCGATTTTGATCAAACCATGCCCGGATTCGATCGCCGGATGACCGATCAGGACGATGTCAAAATCGGTAGTCATATGAATTTCCCGAATCCATTTAATCCTTCTACGACGATCAGTTTTCAATTGCTGACATCAACGAATGTAACGGTAACCATCCACGATGTACTGGGACGTAAAGTGGCGACCCTGATGAATACGTATGCAACACCCGGAACGTATCGTGTTGT
>JAADFQ010000146.1 GCA_013152835.1 FCB group bacterium | reverse complement strand
ATGGCCGAAATTGCCGTAAAAAACCGCGGTTATGCCCGAATGAATCCTCACGCCCATGGTGCGATGGATATTACCGTGGAAGACGTTTTAAACTCACCGGTAGTCGCCTTGCCCCTGCACGCATTGGATTGTTGTTTGATGAGTGTCGGTGCGGCCTGTACCATATTCTGTGATGAAGAAACCGCCTTCAAACTTACCGATCAGCCATTGCGGGTTTATGTGGCGGCCGGTAGCCATACGTTGCGACCCGCCGATCGCCGGAACATGGACATCCCTCTCCTGCCCCACGAAACAGCGGAACAGTACCATGATCTGGGAACTCGATTCCCAGGCGGTGATCGTTATCCCGGATTTACCGGTTTTCTGGCCGCTCGCATGGCTGCGTATTATGCCTACGGCATGGCCGGTATTACCGATCCCACGGAAGACCTGGACTTGGTGGAGCTGCATGATGCCTTTACCATCAGCGATATTCAGACCTATGAAGATATCGGAATCCGACCCTATGGCGAGGGACGTACCTATGTAGAAAGTGGCGACTGCTACCATACGAACCCGAATACAGGTCAACCGGGAAAATTGCCAGCCAATCTATCCGGCGGACTTATCGGCAATATGCACGCCGTGGGAGCCACCGGGATCATGCAGGCCGTGGAAGTGGCTCAGCATCTTTGGAATCGCTGGGAAGAAATGCACAGTGATCCCAATAAATGGTCTGATTTCGGGCGGGAAAAACCGGCTGACTGGACCAATCTTCAGGTGAAAAATGCACATCGGGGTCTGGCGATCAGTCATGCCGGAGTCGGAAGTCACGTTACGGCTACCGTAATCGCTGATCCGGAATATTTATTGGAAAGGAATTCATAATGAGTGCCATTCAGGAACGGGGAACCGTAAAAGTAGAAAACGGCCGATATCGTGTTCAGGGAGCCTTTTCGGTCATCCATCCAAATTCACCAATTTATAATGAAGCGGGACGCCTGGTAGGGATTACCAATCCGCGGGATATTACTCATATCCACAGTTATGGCGGTGAAGCGCCATTTTTCGAATCCCTGTCTAAAGGAAGATTACTGGGTACCCGCTGCGACAATCCCGATTGTGAATATCATGGAACCCGACACGTTCCGTTTGTCATTAACTGTCCCGATTGCCTGCAGAAGGCCGAGATAATCGATGTTACCGATTTGGCCCGGGAAACGGCAAAAGTGCATACATTCATGGTTACGGAACGCACGGGAGCTTTTAACACACTGAAAAAACCAATCCGATTTATTAATGTGGAATTTGACGGCGTCGCCACGATCCTGATGGGATATTTATCTCTGGGTGAACCGGAAATCGGTATGCGTGTTGTCCCGATTTTTAACACGGAAAAACCCACCTTTACGATCCTGGATTTATCGTGGGTTCCCGCAGGAACAAAATCGGAAGATTTGCCGGATAATTTTACTTTCGGGTCGTAAACAGGAGTAAATCAGCTTCCGGTTATTGCCGGGTCTCCAGCAGTTTCCGTATCGTCTTCAATTCATTCAGGATTTGCCGGAGTTCATCGTCCTTAGCAGGTGTTGATTGTGGTTCGGCCACGGCAATGGATTCGCCAACGGGATGCAATTGTTTCAATTTTGCGCGCAGTTGCTGGTGGATAGTGTCCCAGTCAACGAGACCGGATAACTGTCCTTCATATCCGGTAGCGGTTATGGACTGTCCGGCGGTTTGGATTCGAATCGTTCCCAATTCCAGGAAACGATCATACAAAGACCGATGAAGCAGGAAATCGGTGATTGCCCGGTAAGGAATGTTTTGTTGTTGTTTTGTTAGTATTCCTTTATGGATGGTTATTCGATCGTCTTCGATGATAAAAAGAAGATTTCGTATCCAGAGGATAATAATCGGTGCCGCAATAACCCACATCAGGAATATGACACCCAATAAGATGGGCCATAAAATGATTGCAACCTTGTGCGGTGTCACCTGCGGATTCAGTGGTATTAACAGTTGCAGAGCAATACCAAGCAGCAATAAAAGAGTCGAAATTGTAAATAACACCAGCCATTGCTTGGTGACCAGTTTCTGATCAGGCCTTATTTCCATAATAAACTCCCCTTTTTCTATTGGTAAACTAATCATCGCCGCTTATTAAGGGACAGGAAAAGTCCCGTAGGGACGTCATGTCTATAGCAAAACCTACAAACTAAATTCAGTCCCGTAGGGACGGAATGTTACTCATGGAATTGGTAAATAATCCGTTACGGTAAAAAACATCCAATACGAATGTTAGATATTTCGTCCCTGACGGGACTTGGTTGGTGTTTTGGCGTCAGGCTATAGATATTCTGCCCCTACGGGGCATAACCGCCGTCGGACTGTTGGATGCGGGCGAAGTGTCAGATATTCTGCCCCTGCGGGGCAAAACCATGAACCGGATTTCCAGTAGGCTCAAGACAGGATTTTTATGGATCATTTATTGATAATCAATTTCGTTACAGAACAAATAGATTAGCGGATTTCCCAAACATTTTGCAAACCGGCTAATTCCACTTTTTTATAATCATTCAAACGTTACGCACACTATTCACTGCATGAAGTCCCCGCTCTTGAAATAGATGGGATTTCGGGGTGAGTTATGAATATCGACCTAATGATCTAAAAAGGTTTTATTTCGGACGGATGCGATCAGGCATCTGTCACGGATATTCCATCTTTGAATCCGTCTTTTTTATCAGTATAATCGCGCTAATTTTATCGTATGAATGCATAAACCTGGTACCAATTCCGGCCTTTATCTCCTGCTTATCCTGGCTATGCTGACCTGGGGTCTGTCCTGGACCAACGGACATATTCTCGCCAGCTATGATATTGCGGTTGCCCACCTGATATTCTGGCGCTTCCTCATGGCCGGTACTCTATTTGCACCAGTAGTGTTTTTAACTCATAATTGGGAAATTCACGGCTTCCACGGTTGGATTGGGGCGATAATCGGTGGTGTACTCATCGGAGGTTATAATCTATTTTTCTTTCTTGGGTCGCGTCTGGGATTAGCCGGTGCCGGGGGCGTTCTGGTTACCACCTTGAATCCCATAATAACGGCTGTATTGGCGGCCTGGACATTCCATCGCATCCTGAAAAAGAAGGATTATCTGGGATTGGCCCTGGGAATTATCGGCGGACTGCTGATCCTCCGAATCTGGGATCTTAGTTGGTCAGCGTTGTTCCAGTCAGGGAACGTCTATTTTTTGCTTTGTGCTTTCGTCTGGGCCATTCTCACCGTCTTAACGGAATTTGTGCGGGATTCGATCAATATTCTCAGTTTTAGCCTGATTGCATATTGGGTCGCGGGATTACTGGCCCTCCCCTTTTCATTGGACCTGGGAATCGGGTATGTTTTTCACATGGACGGGTTTTTCTGGCTGAATTTATTTTTTGTCTCCGTGGGAGCAATGGCCTTTGGGACCACGGTTTATTTTCTGGCAACGAAAGCGTTAGGATCAGAAAAATCCAGTGCATTTATATTTGTTGTACCGGTCAGCGCCATGGGATTCGCTGCCTGGCTTCTCGATGAGCCAATTATGTTGTCCACGCTGTCCGGCGGGGTTCTGGCAATTGCCGCCGTTTATCTCATAAACAAAAAACAGTAATCAATTACGTGGATTTCCCCAGGAATTTATTCTTTTGCTTCTGGTAGTATGGATCTTCCGGCTGCAATTCGATGCATTGGTTCATCACATCAACAGCGTCTTCAACCCGTCCCAGTTTCCACAACACTTCTGCCTGTGTATCCATAATCTGCGCCCTGGTTTTTGCTTCCTCACCGGATATAGAGTTTACTGCTTGGTTGATCCGATCCAGAGCAGCATCCAGATGTTGGTTGATTTCCGTCATTCGCCAGGCAAAACCATTCCAGAGCCCCGGACTCCCTAAGCCCTGTTTTTCCATATAGGTCA
>JAADFQ010000145.1 GCA_013152835.1 FCB group bacterium | reverse complement strand
CAAGATCTAATTTCGGAAGTAGTCAAGAGAAAATTAATTTTTGTTCTGAGACATCGTTTAACGAACATACCTATTTGCCGGGAAGGATAGATGAATAATACTGAGAACGCAATAGTCATTTACAGGCAGAAAGATAATACACCGACTATAGATGTGCGGTTAGAAAATGAAACAGTTTGGCTTACCCAACGATTAATGGCTGATTTATTTCAAACAACCCCGCAAAATATAACGCTCCATTTAAATAATATTTTTAATGAAGGTGAATTAAGTGAAAAAGCAACTTGTAAGGTTTTCTTACAAGTTCAAATTGAAGGGGATAGAAAAGTCAAAAGAAAAAGAAAGTTCTATAATTTAGACGCTATTATTTCTGTTGGTTATCGTATAAAATCTAAAATCGCTACACAATTTCGTATCTGGGCAACAAATACTTTACGGGATCATCTGGTCAAAGGGTACACTATCAATGAAAAACGCCTAAAAGCCCAGGCACAGAAATATCAGGAATTGCAGAATTCCGTAAAACTGCTGGAAAATGTATTGGCGTTGGATGAACTCACGCAACAAGAAGCCCGCGGAATTATTGAGGTTATCACAGATTATGCCTATGCCTTGGATGTTCTAGATCAATATGACTTCAAAAAACTATCGTTGCACAAAACCACTAAAAAAGAATATTACAAACTGGATTACGAAGAGTGTCTCCGCATTATACAAAATTTGAAAAAGCAGTTTGGCGGTAGTGATATCTTTGGTATACAAAAGGATAAAAGTTTCAAAAGTTCTGTTGCTTCTATTTATCAATCTGTCGGTGGGAAAGACGCTTATCCCAGCATTGAAGAAAAAGCGGCGCACCTACTTTATTTTGTAACAAAAAATCATTCCTTTGCGGACGGAAATAAACGTATTGCGGCCACTTTATTCGTTTACTTTCTGAATCGAAACAAAATTTTATATCGCAAAGATGGAAGCAAACGGCTACCGGACACAACCCTAGTGGCGCTTACCGTATTGATTGCTCAAAGCAAACCTGAAGAAAAAGATATTATTATTAAGGTTATCGTCAATTTGATTAATAAAAATATCAGGTAAAATTTCCGATAAATAACTAAACTGAAGTATTACTCATTATGCATTATAAAGCAGTACGCAGGGTTTCTTTCATCCACCCGGTGTCCAGGTCGAAGGATACCAGGTGGGTTTGTCCCAGATCGGAGCCGGGAGGGGCCATTTGCAGGGCATAATTCACAGTCACGTGTTTCCAGTTCAATCCCAATCCGCCGGTAAGCGATTGTACCGAATTCCGACCCAGGCGAATAAAGAGTTTATCCCGCACATCCACTTCCACCCCACCGGTCACATTCCCACCGGAAGAGCCCACGTGAAAATCATCGCTTAAATCCCGAACCGAGGGTCGGATTTCACTATTGAGGATAACCAGGAGCGAAAGCGTTTTCCCGGGCAAGGGAATCCGACCGCTCAAGCCAACACCCATTTTCGGCAGCGTAATTTCCGTTCGCCCCGAATCCCAGATTTTAATCGATGTGAACGCGTCTGATAGTGTAAACCCCAAGCTCCAGCGCGGTGTGAGAGCCCGGACGCCGCCGATATCCACTCCGAATCCCAGGCCGTGATACGCCCCCAGGGATTGAAACATTCCTTTAACGGCATAGCCCAGGTCCAATGATTTCCAGCGCAGGGTACGGGGCAGATACACACCCCATCGGGATTGGGAAAACCAGCCCAACTGGTCCCGGTCCAATCGTTCGCCCGGATCCAACTGACCATTGCCCTCGCCCGTATCGCCGGTGCCGGGTTGTCCGTCTTCGCCCCAGTCCAGGAGCATATCCCGGGTATCGGAAATTCGGTTGATTCCTTCCCGGATCAGGAGTACCGGTTGGTCGTGTAGAGCCGGAAGCGTGAAGGCGACGGCATCCTCCTGAATGAATCCGGCAAACCGGGACTGATGATACAAAGACAGTTTTCCCGGAGTGCGAAATTGGGCCGGATTGGAAACACTGATCCCGGACGTAGTCGTACCGCCGATGACGGTGCCTCCCAGGGCTGACCAGCGGCCGTCGGCAGCATTGTTGAACAGGTCCCATCCCGTGGAAACGATCACCGGAGATGCACCCTGCAAAATCGCCGCCAATGCGATCACCGGAATCAGCTTGTATTTACAGGTCATGTTCCCGCTTTAACTCATTTAACAGATTCAACGCCTGGATGGGGGTCAGTTGATTGATATCAATTTCCTTTAACGATTTTTTTAACCGGCTTTCGCTCTGATCCTGGAAGATATTTATCTGTTTGGACGAAGCAGAAGCGGCCTGGGTTCCCGGTTTTTTGTCCATATTCTCCAGATGATACGTGAGAATTTCGCGGGCGCGATCGATAACCGGTCGCGGAACACCGGCCATTTGAGCGACATGAATCCCGTAGCTCTTATCGCCCGGTCCGGGGATTACTTTCCTGAGAAAGACAATTTTATCGTCATATTCTTTCACCGCCACATGGCGATTCTCCAATCGGACCAGATCGCTCTCGAGAGCGGTCAATTCATGATAGTGGGTGGCAAAGATGGTCCGCGCCGCTACTTCCGGTGTATTGTGTAAATATTCGGTGATGGCCCAGGCCAGGGAAAGACCGTCAAAGGTGGCCGTGCCGCGACCGATTTCATCCAGGAGAATGAGACTCTGCACGGTGGCGTTATTTAAAATGTTGGCCGCTTCATTCATTTCCACAAGAAAGGTGCTTTCGCCGCCTGCCAGGTTATCACTGGCGCCCACCCGCGTAAATAATTTGTCCACCAGTCCGATGATCGCCGACCGGGCCGGAACAAAACTGCCGATATGGGCCATGATTGTTGTCAGACCCACCTGGCGCAAATAGGTGGATTTTCCCGCCATATTGGGACCGGTCAATAACTGAATCTGCGCCGACCGGACGTCCAGTTCCAGATCATTGGGAATAAACCGATCGGTGGCGGGAAGCAGGTTTTCCACCACCGGATGCCGGTTTTCGGTCAGTTTCAGAATCGGTTCCGGCACCATTTCAGGTTGACAATAATGACGCAGATTCGCCAAATGCGCAAAGGTGGATAATACGTCCAGACGGTTCAGACATTGCCCGTTGGTTTGAATCCCCGCCCCGTCGGCCAGAATGGTCCGGCATAACGACCCGAACATTTCAATTTCCAGGATCTGAATCCGCTCCTCGGCGGTAAGGACTTTTTCTTCATATTCCTTTAATTCCGGAGTGATATAGCGTTCCGAATTCACCAGGGTTTGTTTCCGGATGTAGGTTTCGGGAATCCGCTCCTGATGAACTTTAGTCACTTCAAGGTAATAGCCGAACACCTTGTTGAAGCCGATTTTCAGACTGGGGATTCCCAGGCGTTCCCGCTCTTCCTCCTGAAGATTCTTGATCCAGTCCTTCCCGCCGCTGACCAGGGAACGCAATTCATCCAGCTCCGAACTGACTCCGGGGGCAATCGTCGCCCCTTTTCCGATCATCGTGGGCGGATCTTCGGCCAGGGTTTCCAGGATTGTCATCCCGCTGGTGGATGTATCCACAAACTCAGCGACTAAGTCCCGGATCGTCGTATCCGAAACCGTATTCAAGAGGACGGCCAGGTCCGGGAGCTGAACCAGCGTTTCGCCCAGGGCCCGCACATCTTTGGGATGGGCCTTTCCCAGGCTGATTTTGGACAGGACGCGCTCCAGGTCCACGAATTGCTGTAACCGGTCCCGAAGCTGGCTCAGGAGTTCCGGCTTCGCTTTCAGAGCGGCCACAATTTCATGACGGCGCCGAATCCGATCCACATCGCAGAGCGGCCGTGCCAGCCAGCGACGGAGCAGACGCCCCCCTCCCGGCGTAGCGGTTTCATCGAGAACATCCAGCAGCGTGCCATGCGTTCCCTGGGACGCCAGAGACTGAAACACCTCCAGGTTGCGCACCGTAAAACCGTCCAGGGACATATATCCGCGTTGACGAAC
>JAADFQ010000144.1 GCA_013152835.1 FCB group bacterium | reverse complement strand
AAAGAACGAAACGATGCAATGGTAAATGTCTTATTAAAAATATTCGCATTCGACATAGAAGAATTAAGGGAATTGGAGAGAAAAAACAACATATAACAAATCATTGCACTAGACTTTCACTACGCTGCTTTCCGCAAAAACTAGTGAGCTCCACCATTAGTAAAAAATATGAATATAATCGAAAAATCATTAGAAATCGCTCTCAAGGCTCATTCAGGACAAACTGATAAAGCAGGAAAAGCATATATCCTCCATCCATTAAGGCTAATGTTAAAAATGGAAACGGAAGAAGAAATGTCAGTTGCGATACTTCATGATGTAATTGAAGATTCTGAAGTGACGGCAACAGATTTAATAAATAATGGAATACCGTCAACGGTTGTACAAGCCGTAGAGTTCCTTACAAACAGGCAAAATGAAAACTATGAGTCGTTCATAGAGAGAGTGCTGGATAATAAGCTTGCTGCTAAAATAAAAAAAGCGGACATAGAAGATAATATCAATATTCTAAGATTAAACTCAGTCACGAATAAAGACTTGGAGCGCATAGCAAAGTATCATAAAGCGTGGCATAAATTAAATGCAGGCAGCTAACAATCACCTAAATGCTGACCTTTATTACGGCCTATAAAATCCAACAATTCGCTGCACCGGTCCTGATTTAATCGGGACTGGTGAGCCGGCTTTTTGCTTCAGCGGACCGGCGGCACGCAAGTATGGGGCTTTATCATTTAATGCAAACTATGTAAAATATATTTGAATTTCTTATCAAATGAAGTTAGCTTTGTAAAGAATATGGAGAAATCTTTACAAAGGAAGAATGAAATGTTAAGAAAATTACCGATAGAAAAAGATATTGAAACCAAAAGAGTTTTAAAAAAACTTGTAACTGCTCATCGTGCATTGGCTGAATTAAAAGGAGTTGTTGCGACAATTCCGAACGAAAGTATTTTAATTAACACATTGGGATTACAAGAAGCAAAAGACAGTTCTGCGATTGAAAATATTATTACAACTCACGATGATATTTATAAAGCGGGATTACATTTTGAAGGTTTTAAATCGTTAAGTGCAAAAGAAGTTCAGAATTATATTTCGGCGCTAAAAAAAGGGTTTACTTTAATATCGAATAAAAAGTTGTTAACCAACAACGATATAATTGAAATTCAATCGGAATTGGAGAAAAACAGCGCCGGTTTCAGGAAACTTCCCGGAACTGCACTAAAAAATACAACCACCGGAGAAACCGTTTACACTCCGCCCCAAAAATATTCTGAAATATTGGACTTGATGACAAATTTGGAACAATTTATTAATGATGATACAATATCAGATTTTGACCCGTTGGTAAAAATGACAATAATTCATTATCAATTTGAAAGTATTCATCCTTTTTATGACGGCAACGGAAGAACAGGAAGAATTATAAATGTTCTCTACTTGGTAATGAAAGATTTGTTGAATCTTCCTGTTCTTTATTTGAGCCGATATATCATTTTGAACAAGGAAAGTTATTACAACTTATTGCAAGAAATACGTGCAACAGATAATTGGGAAAATTGGTTATTATTTATGCTTGACGGAGTAGAACAAATATCAATGGAAACCATACACTTAATCGGGAAAATAAGAGCGTTGATATTTGAGTATAAAAATTTACTTCGGGATCATTACAAATTTTACAGTCAAGATTTGTTAAACAACCTGTTTAAACATCCGTATACAAAAATAGAGTTTATTGAACGGGATTTGGGTGTTTCGCGAATAACAGCAGCAAAATATTTGAATGAATTATCAAAAGACGGATTATTAAAGAAACAAAAATTAGGAACAGGGAATTATTACATAAATGAAAGGTTAATGAATTTATTGACAATGGGATAGGATCACCTTGGTTAACACTGGATATAGGGCATTGGGCGGTAAATAGTTAAATCCGCCTTCGCCTTCGATCTATTTTCCAAAGTCCTGTAAAAACGTAGGAACGACTACGGCGGACAAGATTGCCAAAGGCAGATAAAAAAGGTTGGTCATACCATTGATTTCACTTTCTTATTTAATTTTAATGTATATTAACATAATATACGAACGTAAATGGCTATTCTTGTTGAAAAAGGTGAAGGTTTTGATTAGGATGAAGGAAATTCAGCAAAGAACTGGATTCGTCATCATGTATCAAAAAATGAATGTGAAGAAGTTTTCTTCAATCGTCCTCTCTTCTTAACAAAGGATACAAGACATTCGGAAAATAAAAAACGATACTTTGTTTTGGGACAGACCGATACTCAAAGGTGTTTGTTCATTTCATTTACCATTCGTAATAATAAGATACGCATTATTTCTGCCAGAGATATGAGCAAAAAGGAAAGGAAAGTTTTTGATGAAAAATCTAAAGACCATTCCCGATTTTAAGAGTGAAGACGAAGAACAGGAATTTTGGAGCAAACATGATTCAACTGATTATTTAGATTGGTCAAAATCGGATATAGCGGTATTTCCCAGATTAAAACCAACTACGAAAACAATATCGTTACGCGTCCCGGAATATAGGTTAGAAGAATTACGGTCAATTGCCAATAAGTGAGATGTTCCCTATCAATCTCTGATTAAAATATTTTTAAAACAACGTATTGATGAAGAATTACAAATTATCGATCAATAGGCTTTCTAACAATGCGGTGCACCGGCTTTGATTTAATTGGGGTCGGTGAGCTTTTAGCTTCTTGCTATGAAAGCAAAGGGGCAAAGAAGATTTTTCAGTATTGAAAATTGGGCCTGTTCGCCTTGGAAAAGCGTAGGCGAACCGCCCGGCAAAGAAACATGGATAGCGTAGGATTTTACAATGAGCACTCAAAAGGCCATTGCTTATAACTTATATTTCGACTTATAATAGAATTGTGTATAAGATAGAATGGCCCCCAAAAGCCTTCAAGCAGCTTCGAAAAATTCATGAAAAAAGATACAACAAACCGTATATAAAGAGGTTACAAAACTGGAGCACTTTCCGGACGGTGATCATATTAAAAAGCTTAGTGATTGAAAAGGTTATCGATTACGGATCCGGAATTGGCGTGTTATCTTTGAGAAAGATGACACGCTCAAAATCATTGAAATTCAAGTAGTGAGGAAACGCGATGAACGTACCTACCGCTAATATCCAAACAATTCTGAACGACAAAGGGAAACCAGCATTTGTTGTCATTCCATATGATCAGTATCGTCAACTTGTCGAACCGCGTTCTGCAATACCCCATGAAGTTGTAGGACTGGTTATTAATAAAGGATTCAGTTTAATCAAGGCTTGGCGTGTATACCTGAAATTTTCTCAGAAAGAAGTAGCCTCAGCTCTGGGGATATCTCAGAGTGCAATTTCTCAGATTGAGAAGTCCGGTAAAACACCAAAAGTTGACACGATTAATAAGTTGGCTGAAATTTATAATGTGAATCCGGAATTACTAACGGACTAACGGTGAAACTGCCGCCGAAAACATGTAATGCAGTCCAGCCTGCGCTTCGACTTCGGCTGGCAGGCCACCCTATGCTTCGACTTCGGCTGGCAGGCCACCCTACGTCAATCGACTACGCTTGCTTACACTCAGCTTTGTTAAATCTTCGTCGGACAGGTGGGAACCGGAGTCAGGAGATCGGAAAATGGAATGTATAGAAAAAATGTTAATTGGAAGAATCATTCACACGGGGGCGTTTGGAGAAAGGTGCCGACGGAACAACAGAGAATTTTCGCATCGGTGCGTGCGGTCAAAAAACCAAATGATGGATAATGTATGAAATCCAGTGATAAACATTGGGATAAAATCTTTTCGGCGACGGAAGATTCAAAATTGGGCTGGTACGAAAAAGACGCCTCCAAGTCATTTGAATTACTGGATGATATTCCGGGTTGGGAGCAGGCTACCCTGTTTCTTCCGGGCGTGGGAACTTCGGGGCTAATCGAGGAACTGCTTTCCCGGGGCGCAACCTTAGTCCTTAACGATATCAGCCGCGAGGCGCTCAACCGGGTGAAGCGCAGATTAGGCGCCAGGGATCAGGGTATTACCTGGCTCTGCCAGGACATTGCCCGGCCCATCCGGCAGACCATCCCGGAAATCGATATCTGGCTTGATCGGGCTGTTCTGCATTTTCTGACCGATGAAGATGACGTTACGGGATATTTTGAAAATGTGAAAGCGACGCTGAAAACCGGTGGTTATGCGATATTTGCCGAATTCTCCAAAACCGGTTCGCCCAAATGCGCCGGATTAACGCTGCACCGGTATTCGGTTGAGGAATTATCGGAACGACTGGGCTCCTCCTTTAGGTTAATCACCCATTTTGACCACGTCTACATCAATCCCCATGGCGATCCCCGGCCCTATATTTACGCTTTATTCCAAAGGGAAGGGCCGGTGAAACCGAAGGTAAGGAAATAAAACCTGTTCGACGTCGTGGAAGTTCCAAACTTCCGCACTGTTCCCTTGTCTGCACACTAAATGATGGTTCCCGCCTACGCTTTGCTATGGCGGAAAGGCGGTCCACAGGGATGGGGCTCCACTTGGCGGTGGCGAATCGCAGAAACCGTTTCTTTAGATTGTAGAGCATGGACGAAATCATGTAACTTTCCAGACTTTTTTAATCGCCAAAATGATACAAAGCATGACAGGATTTGGACGGGGTACGCTCACTCGTCCGCAAGGCCAACTGACCATCACCGTTCGATCAGTCAATTCCCGTTACCTGGATTTAAAGATCAAGGGGACGGATTTTCCTCCGGAACTGGATGGGAAAATCAGGGAACTAGTGACCCGTGAACTCCACCGGGGATCGGTCATGGTGATTGCCGAAGTCCAGCAAAACGGAGCGCAACAATCGCTGAAATTCAACCGGGAACGCTATGAAGCCCTGGAATCGATTTTACTGGGTATTCAGCGCGAATACGGCCGCCACCTGGATATGGGGCAACTGGTATCGATGAACGATTTGTTTATGGTTACCGGGGTCGATGAATTTTCTTCCGAGGAAATACAAAAAACATTGAGTCAGGCGATCCGGGAAGTGGTTCGGATGCGCCTGGTGGAAGGCCGTTCCATGAGCCGGGATATTCAGGAAGTATTATCGAAGGTAAAAGAGCGGTTGACTTCCATCGAATCCAATATGGAAACCATCAATCAGGAGATTATCGGGAAGCACCGGCAGCGGATAAAAGCTCTGATCGAGGATTACACGGTGGATGACGGCCGCATTGAGCAGGAATTGGCTTTGCTGCTGGACAAGATGGACATCCGGGAAGAGGTGGTTCGCTGTGCCAGTCATATTGAGCAGTTTCTTGCCCTGTTGAACCAGGAAGGTCCCGTTGGCAAGCAAATGAATTTTTTGCTCCAGGAAATGGGCCGGGAGATCAACACGATTGGCTCCAAGGCCGGCAGTACGGAGATCATCAATACGGTAATCGACCTGAAAAGCGATATTGAAAAAATACGGGAACAGGTGCAGAATATTTTATGAGGAACCTGATCACCATTTCGGCGCCTTCCGGAACCGGGAAAACCACGCTCTGCCGGGCGTTGCAAAAAAAGAATCCGGAACTGCGCTTTTCCGTATCCTGCACGACCCGGGCGAAGCGCGATTATGAGGTCGAAGGTTTTGACTATTATTTTATCACCCGCGAGCAGTTTCGGGAAAAAATTAAGGCCGGCGAATTTGCCGAATATGAAACCGTCCATGGCGAATATTACGGCACGCTGAAAGCAGCGCTTCGGGAAGCGATTGAACATCAATCCGTGCTTCTGCTGGAAGTGGATGTCCGCGGCGCCCTGTCGATTAAGAAATTATTCCCTGATTTCTGTATGGGAATTTTTATTTTACCTCCCGGAATCGAGGATTTAAAAAAGCGTCTCCATCATCGGGGAACCGATTCCCCCGAAAGGATTAAAACACGCTTGCAACGGTTTCAAATGGAAATGGAATACAAGGACCATTTCGATTACCACGTCATCAATGACGATGTGGAACGGGCCGTACAAGAATTATTAACCATTATTCAGCAGGAAACAAAAGGAGTGAACTATGTCACTTGAACCCGTCTCGTTACGTCAATTGGAAGCCCAGACCGAGGATGTCTATGAATCCGTGGTCGTGATGTCCAAACGAGCCCGAATGATTTTAAACAATCGGATTGCACAGCGTGATCTTGAAGTTCAACAATCCGCCGAAATGGGCGTTTACGACCCGGTTTTGGAGATGGATCCGGCGGAATTTGTCGAACAGGAAAAAGCCACCTCCATTGCCGTTCGTGAATTCCTGGAGGGCAAAATTCACTGGACTCGTTCCAGTGGTAATGACGAAGAATAGGAATCCGCTCATTGTCGGAATCAAATGAGATTCACCGGTATCTGAAACAAACCGGTGAACTGTTTGGTGATGAACTCTATATCGACCCGGAAATTGTGACCGCCGATGATCCGGGTCCGGCCCTGAAGTCTTTTTATAATCAGATCAAGAACTGTACCCAGTGTTCCCTGGGGACTACGCGGGATCAATTCGTGTTTGGCGTGGGTGATCCCAACGCCAGTTTGTTGCTGGTGGGCGAAGCGCCCGGAGCCGAAGAAGATCGCCTGGGAGAACCGTTTGTGGGGCGGGCCGGAAAACTCCTGGATAAAATCCTTGCGGCCATCCATCGCTCCCGGGAAAAAGATGTCTATATTTGCAACGTGATGAAGTGCCGGCCGCCCAATAACCGCGATCCGTTGTCCAGTGAAGTCATGTCCTGTGAACCCTATCTCTGGCGCCAAATCGATTTGATTCGCCCGGGATTAATTGTAGCTTTGGGTCGGGTGGCCGGGACGACCTTGTTAAAAAAAGAGAATGAAGCCTTGAAGAATCTCCGGGGCAAAATCCATGACTATCATGGTACTCCGTTGATTGTTACCTACCATCCGGCGGCGTTGCTGAGAAATTCGAATTTGAAACCGGCGGCCTGGGAAGATTTCCAGTGGATTGAATCGATTTTAGAGGGAGTATAACATGGCTCAGCCGATGACATCTGCAAATTTGCATGTTCAACCCCAGAACCTGGATGCTGAAATTTCCGTACTGGGTTCCATGCTTTCCACCAAGGAGGCGGCCAGTAAGGTGCAGCAATGGTTAACTCCCGATCATTTTTATAAGGATGCCCACCAGAAGATTTACAGCGCCATGCTGGCCCTGGATAATGCCGGTCAGCCGATTGACACGCTGACGGTGATTGATAAATTGAAAAAGTCCAAGGATTTGGAATCGGTGGGCGGCGCCTATTATATCACCGGTTTGGTGGAGGCCGTCCCCAGCGCTTCCAATGTGGAAACCTATGCCAAAATAGTCCTGGAAAAGGCTCTCCTCCGGCAATTGATCGTCGTATCGCATGAAATTACCCAACAGGCTTTTGATGATCGGGAAGATTTGGACGATATCCTGGAAGCGGCGGAACGGGATATTTTTCAACTTTCCGAGAATCGGCTTCGAGGCGGTTTTAAACCGATTAAAAACGTCATGATCGAGACCTTCGAGATGCTGGATAAAATCAGCGCTCATAAAGGCGCCGTCGTGGGCGTCCCGTCCGGAATCATCAAACTGGATGAAAAAACCGCCGGGTTTCAGGATGGTGATCTGATTATTATAGCGGGTCGCCCCGGAATGGGGAAAACGGCCCTGGCCCTGACCTTGGCGCGGAATGCCGCTGTGGACTCTAAATTCCCGGTCGGTATTTTCAGCCTGGAAATGTCCAACAAACAGTTGGCCATGCGCCTCCTGTGTTCGGAAGCACGGGTGGACAGTCACCAGGTTCGCACCGGGTCGTTGCCCAAGACGAAGTGGCAGGAGTTGAGTCGGCATGTGAGTAAATTAACCGAAGCTCAGATTTTTTTGGATGATACGCCGGCCATTACCGTCCTGGAACTCCGGGCCAAGGCACGCCGGCTGAAACACGAACACGATGTAAAGTTAATCATCGTGGATTACCTCCAACTCATGCAAGGACCCAAAGGCGCCGAGAGCCGGCAACAGGAAATATCGATTATTTCCCGGTCTCTGAAGGCCCTGGCCAAGGAATTGGATCTTCCCGTCATCGCCCTGTCCCAGTTATCCCGGGCCGTCGAAAACCGGACCGACAAACATCCCATCCTGGCTGACCTGCGGGAAAGCGGAGCCATTGAGCAGGATGCGGATGTGGTTATTTTCCTGTATCGACCTGAATTCTATACCAAAGATTCGGATGATGAGGGTAAGGCGGAAATCATCCTGGCCAAACAGCGTAACGGTCCCACCGGGAATATCCATGCCAACTTTATTGGTCGTTATACCCGGTTTGAAAATCCGGCCCCGGAAGATATGGAAGCCCTGGATACGCCGTTTTAATGACCAATCCGCTTGCCAAACTGGTTCCCCATCTGGTCGGGGAATATCCCAAGCCGTTCATGGAATTATTTACTAAGATCAATATTCCCCGGAACAGCGACAAGGAAGCGATTAAAAAGATTCTCTGGAAGGCCTACGCCTTCGGTTCCCGCGCCCACGAAGGACAAAAGCGCAAGTCGGGCCGTCCCTATTTTGAGCATTGCCTCGAAGTGGGAAAAACGCTTGCCGACTGGAATATGGATCACATTACCATCATGGGCGGTCTCCTGCATGATACGGTGGAAGACACGGGGGTTACCCTGGATGAACTGCGGGAGGAATTCGGGGACGATCTAACCAGTCTTGTGGATGGCGTGACCAAGTTGGGAGGAATTGAATTCTCCAGCCGTAAGGAAAAACAGGCCGGGAATTTCATGAAACTCCTGTTATCCGTGGCCAAAGACATGCGCGTGATTATTATCAAGTTCGCCGACCGGATTCACAATATGAGCACGATCCAGTATATGCCACAGATGAAACAACATCGTATTGCCGTGGAAACCCGGGATGTATATGTGCCATTGGCCCATCGGCTGGGAATGGCACGGGTTAAATGGATCCTGGAGGACCTGGTTTTTCAGACCCTGAATGCCAAGGAATATTCCGACATCGATGCCAAACTGAAATCGACCCTGCGGCAGCGGAATCGGATTATCAACAGTGTGGTGGAACCGGTGAAAGCCGAACTTGCCAAATACGATTTGGAAGCGCAAATCTACGGACGGGTCAAAAGTCACGCGTCGATTTACGGAAAAATCATTAAACGAGAAAAACAATTTGAAGAAATCTATGATCTGTACGCCGTACGAATCATCGTAGAACGGGTGGAAGAATGTTACCTGGCCCTGGGGATTATTCATCAGTTATATACTCCCGTTCAGGAACGATTCAAGGATTTTATTGCCAGTCCCAAGAACAACGGGTACCAGTCGATTCATACGACGATTATCGGACCCCAGGGGCGGATGGTGGAAATACAAATCCGTACCCGGAGCATGGATCAAACGGCTGAAATCGGAGTGGCGGCGCACTGGCGTTATAAAGAAGGGAAAACGGTGGCCGTGGATCTGGATTCCAACGTGAAATGGCTTCGGGAACTGGTGGATATTCTGAAAGATGAATCGGCCGACCCCGGTGAATTCATGCACCTGCTGAAAATTGATTTATTCAACGATGAAATCTATGTATTTACTCCCAATGGCGATCTGATCCAACTTCCCCAAACGGCCTCACCCCTGGACTTTGCGTTTGAAATCCATACGGAGGTGGGTATGCATTGTATCGGCGCCAAGGTCAACCATAAGGTGGTTCCCCTGAACACGGAGTTGAAAAACGGGGATATGGTGGAAATTATCACCAGCAAAACGCAAACGCCCAGTATGGGTTGGTTAAAGCTGGTCTGTACATCCAAGGCACGAAATCATATCAACCGGTATTTGCGCAAGATCCGCCACGAAGAAAGCGTAAAAATCGGGAACGAATTACTGGAAAAGACCTTACGCCGGCTGAAGCTGGGAAATCTGTTGAAAGAAGCCAAGGCCTCTTATGAAAAATTAGGTCTGAAATCGGAAGCCTCCCTGTTGGAATCGGTCGGCAACGGTTCCCTGACGGTCCGGGAAATCCTGCGGAAAATTCGTCCCCAGGTGGAAGATCGCCTGGAAGAAACCGAGCAGGAATCCAGTGACCGGTTTATTTCCCTGGCGCGGCGTTCCGCCCGGGGTATCAAACTGGACGGAATTCGCAATCTGATGGTCACCTTTGGCAAATGCTGTAATCCGATTCCCGGCGATGAGATGATCGGGTATATCACCCGTGGAAGAGGCGTGACTGTTCATCGGTCCGATTGTAAAACGCTTCCCTTGCTGTCCGAAGAATCCGACCGGCTGGTTCCGGTGGAATGGGACGTGGGTCGTCATGATGTTTTCAATGTACGGATCAAAGTCGTTTCCGAAGACCGGAAAGGTATTTTACGGGAAATGAGCGAGAGTATTGCCAACGAAAATGTCAATATCACCAGTGTGGATTTGAAGGTGAAAGAAAATATTTCCACAACCTATTTCATCGTGGAAGTGAATAATACCCGGCAACTCAGTCGCCTTCAGCGGAAATTAATAAAGATCGCCGGGGTCGATTATGTGGAACGTCTGGGCAAATAAACCCGGATTGTCTGACGCGAAGACAGTCAGTATTGGTATGATGAAGGAAAACGGGAAACAGCACATAACGGCGACCTTGCAACACATAGGTTTATCCGGGTGTTCCTAACGGTGACTACGAACTTTTTATGGGTCGTACGTTAGGACTGGATCATGGGGATACCCGGATTGGATTGGCGTTGTCCGATCCAACAGGCGTCATCGCCCGACCGTTTAAAACCCTGGTTTGGAAGAATCTCTCCCGGTTCACCGCGGAAATCAAGGCCATCATTGAAGAGTGGGAGATTACCCAATTGGTTGTAGGCTTACCCGTAAATATGAGCGGGGAAGAAACGGCCCAGACTGAAAAAGTAAAAAAATTTATTACCCTGTTGGAATCATTCAATCTGCCCGTATTTACTATTGATGAGCGACTGTCATCCATATCGGCACAAAAAGCACTGGTTCGGCAGGAAGTAAAGACCGGCCATAATAAAGCAGCGGTTGATTCCACGGCCGCGGCCATCTTCCTTCAACAATTCCTGGATATGGGAAATCGATAATGTCCGGTAAACCGTTACCCACCTGGGTCCTGGCCTTCCTGTCCGGCACCTTGCTGGGGCTGGCTTATCCGCCCACGCACCTGGGATTTTTAGCCTGGTTTGGTTTTATTCCTCTGTTTATGGTTTGGGAACGGGATACGCCGAAACAGGCCATGATCAATTCCTATCTGGCCGGTACCTGGTCCCATCTGATCAGCCTGTACTGGATCGGATTAAACAGTGGCGCGTCGGTGGCCGTGGTTTTCGCATCGCTGGTCGGAGCCGTATTATATCTGGGACTGTACTGGGCTATCCTGGGAAGGCTGGCGTCAGTCTGGTTGAAAAAGAATCAGGCCACCATTTGGCTGTGGCCTTTTTTGTGGGTTTCCATGGAATGGATTCGCAGTTTCGGCCCCCTGGGTTTTCCCTGGGCAAATCTGGCCCTGACCCAGTCCGATTATTTACCCTTACTGCAAATCCTGGATCGAACCGGGACTTACGGGTTATCCTTTATTCTGATCATTGCTAACCTCCTTTTCTGGCAGGAATGGAAATTCCGGAAAATCCGCTACGGAATAATGGGGGTAGGATTACTTCTGGTTCTCAGTCTGGATGGTCAGATCGCCCTGGGTATCAACGAAGAAATTCCGGAGGAGTCCGTCATCACCTTTGCCGGCGCCCAGCCCAACCTGGATCCCAATGCCAAGTGGGATCCGGCCCGGCGCAAGGAAAACCTGGCGCTGATGGATTCGTTGTATCTGGCGGCGCTGGCGCTTGATCCGGATATCGTCCTCTGGCCGGAAACCGCCCTTCCCGTATACTTGCGGCTGAGTTACCGCTTACGCCGATCTCTGGAAGCCCGGGTGAAAGAAACCGGCATTCCCCTGTTATCCGGCACCGTGGATCGGCAAATTCGCCCCGGAGGTGAAAGACAGTATTTCAACGGTTCTATTTTCTTTGCACCGGATCAGGAAATCGCGATGTATTACAAAACTCATTTGGTACCTTTTGCGGAATACATTCCCTTGTCGGAACGATTTCCCGTGCTGAAAAAAATGAATTTCGGGCAGGGGAATTTCACCCCGGGGAAAGAATACACCGTTTTTTCCTGGAACGGATTTAATTTTTCCACCGTTATTTGTTATGAATCAACGTTTCCGCAGGTATTTTCCAATTTCGTTCGCCGGGGTGCGCGGGGAATGGTAATTCAATCCAATGACGGTTGGCTGGGAAACTCGTCCGGACCCTACCAGCATTTTGAATGGGCGAAACTGAGGGCCATCGAGAACCGGGTCCCGGTTGTCCGCTGCGCGAATACGGGAATATCCGGCTGGTTTGATCGTTCCGGGAAAATGCTGGGGAAGGTTGATCTGGGCGAACGGGCGATTTTTAAAGCCCGGGTTCACTGGACGGAAAACATATCAACCTATGCGAAACTGGGAGATTTATTTGCCTTGTGGAGTACATTAATCGTCGTTTTCGGCTTGGGAATAAAATGGTTAGATCACTTATTTTAATACTTTCGGCATCGTCCTGGCTTTTCCCGGCTCCCGGCTTGCAAACGCAGAGCGGGTCCGGAAAAATACCGGTCATCAAATCGCTGATTCTTCCCGGATGGGGGGAATCGGTAATGAATTCCAATGTACGATCAAGGGCTTTTATGACCAGTGAGTTTGCCCTTTGGACCCTCACTCTAAGCAGTTATTTTATCCATGACCGGGGGATCCGTTATTACCGGGCCCTGGCCCAGGAACATGCCGGAGTGGACCCGGTGGAAAAAAACTATCAATATTGGGTCGATATCGGGAATTACAATACCCTGGATGAGTTCAATGATGAACACCTGCGCTGGCGGGAAGGCGAACGTATCTATCCCCGGGATGGAACCTGGGACTGGACCTGGGACAGCGCCTCCAATCGTCACCGATATGAGCGCAGCCGCATTACGGCCGATCGTTGGCTGCTGGCGGGGAAATTCCTGGCCGGTGGATTAGTCCTAAACCATATTTTTTCAGCGATTGATGTTGTGTATCTGAAAAATAAATCCGGAGCGAAGCTGACGTTTTCCACACAACCGGGCAGCGAACGGATGATTGGGAATTACACCGTCTCCCTTTGGTTCTGAAGTGCGAATCAATCCCCTGACTCTACTTTGGTGTGCGATCTGGGGAAGTCTGGTCCTGTTGCGTCTTGATTCCCTGATCACAATAACCCTGATTTCACTTTTTTCAGGAGGCTATCTGGTATTTTCCGGAAATCGACACCCGGAAATCATTGCAAAAGTGAAACCATTCCTGTTTCTGCTCCCCCTCTGGATGAGCATTTACGTCCTGTTCTCACTGATATTCAGTGATTTTACCTGGCAGGAACTGCTTTCTAATTCCCTGGTAATCACGTTGCGGTTCGTGAATCTGATTCTGATCATGTCCTGGCTCATGTCCCAAATCGGATCCGGCGAAATTGTTCGCGCCGGGAGGAGTCTCTGGGCGCGAACAGGTCTGCCCTGGCGTTGGGTGGATGATGCCTTTTTATTCGTTGAACTTATCCTGCGGTTTTTTCCCCAGTTCATCCGTGAATGGCGCTCCCTGAAACGGGCTCGGCAATCGGTCGGTCTGGCGTCGTCCGGTTCCCGTCAGATGATATTACGCCGGACATTGAATGATTTGCCGGGATTGTTCCTCCGGGTCTACTCGCAAGCCGATACTACCGCACACATGATGCTGCAAAGAGGATATGGACAGCGGCATCCCCGGGCGGTGATCCATGAAATTCCCTGGAGAATAACGGATAACATCCTCGCGCTTGGAATTCCTGTGGGGGTGATCAGTCTATGGATAAGCGGTGCGCTATAAGATTATTCTACAATATGACGGGAGTCGGTTTTATGGCTGGCAGTTGCAAAAAAAAGAACGGACCGTCCAGGGTGTTCTGGAAGATATTTTGCGTAAATTGAATACCGGGAACCGGGTAGCCGTTACTGGAGCCGGGCGTACGGATACCGGCGTTCATGCCTGGGGTCAGACGGCTCACTTTGATCTCGATACCCGCTTGGGCGACGAAGAATTGTTTCAGGCCCTGAATGGGAATTGTCCCCGGGATTTGCGAATCAGATCGCTGGAAAGAGTCCCCGATTCCTTCCATGCCCGATTCTCGGCACGCTCCCGCAGTTATCGGTATCAATGCTATCGCGGTGAACGATTGTGGCTGCGTAATCAAAGCTGGATCTGCGGGAATCTGGAGGTGGAAATACTCAATCAGGCGGCGGAACGGATCCTGGGTATCCACGATTTCACGTCTTTTTCCAGGCAATCGACACCCAAAGAACATTATCGCTGCGACATTCTGATTTCATGCTGGAGAGAGGAGGGGGAATTCGTAAATTTCCATATTACAGCCAATCGTTTTCTGCACCATATGGTGCGTTACCTGGTGGGGACAATGGTGGCTGTGAGTCAGGAAAAACTATCGATGACTGCCTTTCAACAATTACTTAATGATCCGCAAAGCCGGGTTCATGTTTTCAAAGCGCCGCCCCAGGGACTCATTTTGGAGGCTGTGGATTATGCCTAAATTCCGATTTATTCTCTTCCTGAGCGTAGTGGGAACCATGCTCTGGGGACAAACGGATATTTCCCTATCCCGGGAAACGGCGTTGACTCAGGCCATCCGGAAAGTGAGTCCGGCGGTTGCCAGTATTAATGTAATTCAACTAAAAGAATACGCCACCCGATCCCCGTTTAATGATCCCTTTTTCCAGTATTTCTTTCCCTACCAACTGCATCGTGAGCAGGTGAAAAGTTCCGGAACGGGAGTCGTGATCAGTCCTGACGGGTATGTACTGACCAATAATCATGTCGTGGAAGATGCGTTAAAGATTTTAGTGACCCTGCCCGGAGGCGAAGAACATCAGGCATCAGTTGTCGGGACGGATAAGGTCACCGATGTGGCTCTGCTCAAGCTGGACGGTTCCGATTATCCCTATGCGGAATTAGGGAATTCGGACGACCTGATGATTGGGGAATGGGCTATAGCTCTGGGGAATCCCTATGGTTTATTTGACGTGAACAAACAGCCGACGGCAACCGCGGGAATTATTTCCGCGGTCAATCTGGATTTCGGTCGGCAGGAATCGGGACAGGTCTATCAGGATATGATTCAGACCGATGCGTCCATTAATCCCGGGAATAGCGGGGGACCGCTGGTTAACAGCATGGGGCAGGTGATCGGGATTAATACCTTTATTTTTACCGGATCATCGCGGGAACGGGGCTCCGTTGGAATCGGATTTGCCATTCCCATCAATCGGGCGCGGGAAATTGCGGAGGAGTTGAAGAATTCCGGACGCATTGACCGCAGTTTTTCCACCGGTCTTCAGGTCCAGCCGCTGAATCGCCGGATTGCGGAATACCTTGGAATCCCCTTTTCAGCGGGCGTTATTATTGTGGATATTTCCGATAACAGTGCCGCCGAGAAAGCCGGACTGGAAGCCGCGGATGTGATCACCGAAGTCGAAGGGACCAAGGTAACCTCCGCCCGTGATATTTTCGATGTCATAGAAGAAGAAGATTTACGTCCCGGAGACAAAGTACGGATGCGGATTTACCGGGATGGCCGGTATAAAACCCTGAACATGAAACTGGGAAAAGTGGATGAATAAAATTCCCGGTCGTTTCATTGCGCCGGAAGGCCGCCGCATCATTCTCATCCTTTTCTCCCTGCTGATCCTGTGTGTTTTGACCGCCTGGCGTATCCCGTGGGCTGCGCTGCAGTGGTTTATCGGATTGGTCTTTATCGCTCTGCTTTTTTGCATCAATTTTTTCCGCGACCCATCCCGGGTTATGCCCGAAAATCCCCGGACGTTGGTGGCGCCTGCCGATGGTAAGGTAGTCCGGATTAAGAAAATTTCCGACCCGGATGTGGACGAATCCGCTACTCTGATTTCCATCTTTCTGAATGTCTTTAATGTCCATGCCAATCGAATGCCGATTGATGGTACCGTGAAAAAAGTCGATCATAAACCGGGAAAATTCCTGGCCGCTTTCGATCATGCCGCCTCGGATGAAAATGAGCAGACGGAAATCCTGATTCAGAGTGAAAAAGGACCATTCAAAGTGAAACAGATCGCCGGTTTAATTGCCCGGCGGATTCTGTGTTACGGCAAACCGGGACAGGCGCTAAAGCGTGGCGAACGTCTGGGATTTATTATGTTTGGTTCCCGGACGGATATTATATTACCCGCCTCTGTTTCCGTGAAAATAGAGCTTGGTGATTCAACCAAAGGGGGGGAAACCATTTTAGGTGAATGGATATGAGAAAACGAAAACAACTACGTAGGGATCGCCGTATCAATAAACGGTTTATTCCCAACCTGATAACGATTTTAAATATGTTCTGGGGATTCGTGGCCATTGCGCTGATGCTGAACGGGAAATTCGTATATGCCGGGTGGATGATTTTATTGGCGGGATTCATGGATGCTTTTGATGGTAAAGTGGCCCGGTTTATCGGGATCCCTTCCAAATTCGGAACTGAATTTGATTCCCTCGCCGATACGGTTTCCTTTTGTATCGCTCCTTCAATCCTGGTCTATAAACTATACGTGACCGGTTTGCCTCCGGTGGCCGCCTTGGCTATTAGTTTTATTCCCCTGCTGATGGGGACTGTGCGGCTGGCCAAATTTAATATAATCGATGAACCGCAACCCTATTATACCGGATTGACTACACCTATGAATTCAATCCTGATCTTCGGATTCATGATGTTCAATGAACGTTTGATGGGAAATTTCGGCGATCCGCGTTTGGCGCTGGTGCTGGTTATTCTGTTCGGGTTTATGATGAATTCACCGATTCGGTTCAGTAAGCTGCCGCTGATCACGTTTAGAAACGGTCAAAAGAACACCCGCCGGTTGATCTTGTTTTCCGCCGTACCGCTGATTGTATTATTCGGGCAGGGACTGGTGATTTTTCCCATCCTGTTCCTCTATACAACCTGGAGTGTGCTGGACTGGATTTTACATCCCAACCGTTTCGACAATCTGGAAGTAATCCCCGGGTTCCGTTCCGATAAACGCTGATGTTAAAACGATCCTGGATACAGGTGTTTATGGTCCTTTTTTTCGGGGCGATTGTCGGCTCCGTTCTGGGGGAATTGTTTGCCTGGATGCTTCCCGAAGGGGTGGTGAAATCTTTTTTTCTTACTGGAATCCATTTCGATTTAGCGGGACTATTGGGCGATCAATCGGGAGTTATTACCCTGAACCTGGTTGTGATATCCCTGAAATTCGGGGTAACAATTGTGTTGAATTTTGTCAGTCTTCTGGGGATGGCTGCCGCGTATTATTTCCTGCGGTACTTCCGGTAACTGACAGCAAACTATGATCCACTTAGGAGGTTATTATGAGTGATTATCAGGTATCGTATGCGATATTCAATTTGGGTCCCGGAGAAATCGTTCTGATTATGCTGGTGATTTTATTACTCTTCGGCGCAAAACGGTTACCGGAACTGGCTCGGGGACTGGGACAGGGCATCCGTGAGTTTAAAGGTGCGGTGGAAGGCGCCAAGCAGGAAATCGATAAAGCGGCCAAGACTCCCGTTGAACCACCAAAGTCAACCGGAACCGATTCGGAAAAAACCGAATAACGACTGTCTCCATCACCTATTGATTAAAGAGATTCTGCTTTGCAGGATCTCTTTTGTTATCGAAACAAATTGTCCTCTTTGTCGTAATTCAATCGATTATTTTGAGGACCATAACCGGCATTTTACACCAATGGGTACAACGAAACATAGATCATTACGATGGATTTTTATCACCCCTGGGTATTGAGTTTATTTATTTTGCTGCCCCTTGCGGGAATGGGCTACCGAAAGCTGATTAAAAACAGCGAGGGGAGTTTCCGGATTTCTTCGTCCCGTCTGATTCCGGAATCGCTGCGAATTCAGGGCCGTCGCAAAATACGCATCCTCCAATTCTTAAACCTTTTGACCATCAGCTTGATGATTCTGGGATTGGCGCAACCCCGGAAAATAGATTCCCTGGAAAAAGAGAAAGTGGATGTTGTGGATATTCTCCTCGTGATGGATATTTCCAGCAGCATGTTGGCGGACGATTTTCCTCCGAATCGACTGGAAGCCGTAAAAGCAACGGCTCAGGAATTCGTGAAGCATCGTGAAGGCGACCGGATCGGAGTCGTGGTCTTCGCCGCCGAATCTTTCATCCAATGTCCGCTCACGATTGATACGGACGTCATCAATAATCTGATTACAGAAATCACGGTTGCGGAACGGGAATACGACGGTACCGCCATCGGAATGGCGATTGCCAACGGGATCAATCGTCTTCGTGACAGTGAAGCCAAAAGCAAGGTGATGATTCTGCTATCGGACGGAAGTAACAATGCCGGTGAGTTGGATCCGCTGACCGCTGCCGACCTGGCGGCACAATTTGGAATCAAGATATATACCATTGGCGCCGGGACCAATCAGTCGGTGACGTTCATTCCCAACCGCGGGTATATCCGGAATGAAATCGATGAAAAAACGCTGCGGGCCATTGCCGACCGGACCGGCGGGAAATACTTCCGCGCTGTGGATGTGAAAGCCCTGAAAAAAATATACGACGAAATCGATCGGTTGGAACGGACCGAAGTAGAGATCAAACAATTCACGCACTATCAGGAATTATTTCCCTGGTTTTTACTTCCCGCTCTGGTACTGGGTTTGGGAACGGAAATTCTCCGTCACACCGGTTTCAGGAAGGTGCTCTGATGGCCTGGCTGCATTCCTGGATATTGTGGGGCCTGGTGCCGGTTTTCCTGGCCTGGATTTGGGAGGGATTTGTCTATCGCCGTCGTAGTTCCCATGGGCTCCGACAGAAAACAGAACTGTGGGGCCAGGTGGATTTTCGCAAGGTTCGCTGGCGGTCCCGATTGACGTATATCAGCTTTATTTTTCTCACGATTGCGGCGGCCGGCCCTCAAATCGGCACCCGGGTCAAACCGGTGGAACGTAAAGGCGTGGATCTGGTATTTGCTCTGGATGTGTCCGAGAGTATGAATGCTCCCGATGTAAAGCCGACGCGTCTGCGCAAGGCCAAGGCGGAAATGTCCCAGTTAATCAATCACCTGAAAGGTGACCGGGTAGGAATCATCGTTTTTGCCGGTGCCAGCCATTTGTATTTACCACTCACCAGCGATTATGAAGCGGCCAAACTGTTTCTGGATGCGATCGATACGCGAATGATCCGAACCCAGGGCACGGCCCTGAGTACGGCTATCACAACCGGTATTAATTCTTTTCTCAAAGACAGCGATAAACATCCCGTATTGGTTTTGATCTCCGATGGAGAAGATCACGAAGGCCAGGCCATCGAAATTGCCCGAAAAGCGGCGGAGTCCGGAATGGTCATTCACGCCGTGGGAATCGGCTCGGAGAAAGGTTCTCTGATTCCCGTGGTGAATAAACAAGGCTTGACCGGCGAATATAAACGGGATTCCCAGGGAAAATTGGTCACCAGCAAACTCAACGAATCAATTTTACGGGATATCGCTCAGGCCGGGAACGGGATTTATGTCCGTTTTGATAATTCGCTGGCCAATTACCGTAAATTGCTCAATGCCATCGATTCCATGGAAAAGGAGACCATCAGCACACATGTCTTTTCGGAATATGAAAATCGCTATCGCGGATTCGCTTTTTCCTCACTCCTGCTTTTGATCCTTGCCCTGGCGCTTCCCACATCCGAAACAATCCAATGGAGACGGTTTCATGGTTAGGTTCATCATTGGTTTGAGTCTGGTGTCGCTTATTTTCGGCGCCGACACGGATAAGGGGCTGGAAGCCTATCGCTCCGGTAATTATGAGGCGGCACGAAAGTATTATGAAGCAGCGTTGAAAAAAGGAGAAAATCCGGAGGCCATGTACGGTTACGGTGTCACCGTGTATAAACAGGGTGATATTGAGACGGCGATGGAA
>JAADFQ010000143.1 GCA_013152835.1 FCB group bacterium | reverse complement strand
TCTTCTGCCCGGGATCGGGAAAGCAAATCGTCAGGGTGGATATCCGAGGGGCAGGTTCCGGCCGTTTGAACACCGGAGGAAAAGGTGATCATGGAGACGGGGAAGGATCAGGGACCGGAAATCCAGTGAATATCATAAGTGCGATACTGGACCCGGTCGGGAGTGGAAATGGGAACGGTTACCTGGAAACGAGCCGTGGCTCCCGGCTCGATCGCCGTATCGGTGATAATGCCGGAAGAAAAGGTTACTTCCTTTCCATCCACAAATGAGGAGTCCCGAGCCAGAAGATCCGTCGTTTCGGTCCAGAGATTGGCGACCACACGGACAAAACTTGCCGTTCGTTCGCCGGTATTTTTCACTGATCCGGAGATCACTTCCCGATCGGGATAGAGGTTAAGTTGGGGATCGCCGGTGAGCTCCAGTCGTGCGGCGAGGGGCTCGTTCTCATCAATTTTTACGACAAACTTCCGGTTCAGAACCAGCCGTCCGATCTGTGTCGCCAGAGTGATTTGATCATCGGTTTCCTGAAGGATTGTACCGCTGACAACCGTCCCGTTCTGCAGGGTGATGCGTTGCTTCATTTCCACCGCCGGGATCAGGTTCAACAGCGATTCATCAATAGCCGGCATGGGTTCCTGCTGTTGATAGGCGCGAATCAGCTTTTTCAGCGAATCGATCTGTACCTGGAGTTGGTCGAATTTATCTTCGGTGGGGAAAAAGGGCTGCCCCGCCGGTAGGGTGGTCAGCGTATCCGGTGGCTGCTGTTCCGGCAATTGAGTTGTATCAGTTGGCGTGCTCTGAGCATGGATAAGCCCCAAAAGGCAAAGCGTAATGGCCAACCTAATCACGGGATTGTGCTTTCCGGTAGGCTGTTAATTCCGCCAAGCGGAGTTGGTCCATCAGCGCGCGATTTTCCGGAGCCACCGTCCTGATCAGGTCCACTACAGCGGAATAAAGTCGGTAATTATCCGGAGATTCCATGAGCTGGATTACGTCCGGTAAAATTTCCGGATCCTTGTAACCGGCCAGTCCGGTGAGCGCCTTGCGCCGCAACGCGTCGTCGTACTCACTGCTCAAAGCGATTTCAAGGACGGCGGATTTGACCTCCGGATCATCAAAATTCCCCAGGGCTTCCAGCAAGGTGTTCAGTAGACTGAAATATTGTTTTTTCCCCGTGTTGTAGGTTTGCAGAAGCGTGAGAACCAGATTTTCTTCCTTAATACCACTCATGGTATTAAGGGCGAAGTCCCGGACTTCTTCCATGGTGGCGGGATCGCCCAGGAGTTCGGTGAATGCACCTACGACCTGGGTGGGATCCTTTTTCCCCAGAATTTCCACCGCCCGGTTCCGGACGGCAATCGAAACATCCGGGTCCTTAGCAATATCCACCAGAACAGGAATGACCTGATCATCGCCCAGGGCGCCCAGTGTTTCCGCCATTAGTTTTTCGGTCCGGGAAAGATTGGCCTTGGATACTTCATAAAGGTCCAGGAGGGCATAGACCTGATCCTTGGAACGTACCCGGTTTAAATATTTTACCAGAGTCATGTGGAGGGAATTGGATTTTTCTTCCACGGCATGCATAGCCTGGACCATGGCGTCCGCTGCCTTGGGATTATCACGGAATTCCGCCAACAGACGAATGGATTCCTGCATGAAGGTCAGGTCCAGGGCATCGGCGTGGGCAATATTTCCCGCCAGAGCGTTCAGTGCCAGGGGATGATGCGTTTCGGCCAGTGTTTCCCCGGCCTGGATGCGAACATCGAAGGGCTGGTTGGTGTCATTGAAAATGGCAATCAATTCTTCCAGTGCTTCGGTGCGGCCGTCCTGGTACGATAAACGAAGCCGTTCAATGTCGCTGGCATTGATTTCCCCCATGGTTTTCTTGCGACCAAACAGATGGAGCTGTTTGATCCGGGAACAACCGGTGAAGGCCAGGGCGAAAATCATGCTCCAGATCAATAGTTTACGCATGGGAATCCCAGCTTCTTAATTGTAAATCATGACCATCGAAAATAGCATAGGTAAAGAGGCGAATCCAATCTCCTAATATAATCAGTTTACCGGATTTTATCCCGATTTCCACGGCCTGGTGATAATGTCCGGTGATCACGACCCGGGCGCCTTCCCCGATCCGACGGGAAGCAAAGGCCGTCATTTCACTACGAACTTTCGTATTGTATTCCTCGGAATGGGGATAGTTTTTTTGCCGGTTGGCAATCAGTCGGGCGAAGGCATACCCCAGTGTGGGATGAATCCAGCGATAGAAGCCGATAAACCAGCGATGCTGGAGAACGGCTTTCAGAATGCGGTAGCTGTAATCCCAGGACAAAATTCCGTCTCCGTGCGTAAGATAAATTTTCATATCACCGGTTTCAATGATCGTGTCCCGGGGATAGACTTTATCCATGAGTGTGGAACGAATGAATTTCATGCCCCAGTAGTCATGATTTCCCAGGAGATAATGAAGCTCAATGTTCCGGTCTTTCAGGTCGGCCAGTTCGCGGTAGAATTCAAAATAGGTTTTGGGAATCATATCCGGATATTCAAAATAGAAATCAAAGAGATCGCCAACGATAAACAGGGTGCCGCCGGTTTTACCCACATGCCGGAGAAAGGAGAACAAGTGTTCCTGTCGTTTCACTTCGGCCGGATTCCGGTCCAGGTTCAGGTGAATGTCGGAGATAAAATAGAGCGGTAACTGCATCTTGTAAAACTACCTGCATCAGCAAGGAAAAGGCAATCGCTTTTCCATTTTCGAATCACAATGTTTTCAGGCAAGAATAGACACTCTCAAGAGCGTCTTCCGGAGCCTGCCGGTTACCATCCGACCTGGTTATTTGGACCCGTATTTATCAGAAAGTCGTTGAATTAACTCCCGGGCCTTTGACCAGCGGGCGGGTCCGTCCAGCGACTGGTCCACGTTTTCATAGGCCTGTTCCAGTTCCTGTTGCTGATCGGCGGAAAGTACCCGATCGGCCAGGGGATACAGGATATTATCCTCTTTATAAATATGCTGGTCCAGTAAGCGGGTGTAATTCCGGGCGTTTTTTACAAAAGTTGAGTCATCGAATTTGATAGCGGCGGCCATGGCTTGCGCATATTTGCGTCCTTCTTTGTGCTCCATCAACATGACTCCGATAGGACCGCCGTCCCGGGGTATTCCGGCGGCTTCCATGGCCGGAAACAGAAGGTCTTCTTCTTTCCCGTGGTGAAACCGGTCCGCGAATTCCCGGATAAAATCCACCGTGTCCCGCAGGTCCGATGATACGACCGGAATGCCTGCATCCAAGTGATCGCAAATCGTGTTTAAAAGAGCGAGCATTTCTCGAATGGTCCGGTGCTCTTTGATTAAAACTTCTGTAGTAAGCAAAAGAATTCTCCTGTGTTTTGGTTGCCGTTGAACGGGAATAAATTAGGACTTCAACGCCGTTGAATCCCAATCAAACAAAAAAAGATGCGGGAGAAAAATAACCCGCTGTACATATTAGGATTAAAATTATAGAAGCAAGGTTGAATTTGGAGGGCTATGGAGCCCTGTTTTGGAATTACTTTATTACTTAGTATATAGCATCCCTTGGGGAGAAATCCCGATCTCCATGGTGGGGCTTTCTCTATTTCAGGATAGATATTATACCCCAAACAGGGCAAAGGAATGGGAAAAACAGTGCTAAAAACTCACCCCTAAATCCTCTCTCTTGAAAGACCTGCCGGCCCTCCGGGAGCAGACCGGGAAGGACTTCACGAAGTGAATGGGGTGAGTAACTTCATAACATCGTTTTTTAAAAAGTATCAATCCATTATTTAATTTGCACAACGGAAGAAAAATAAGTTCCTTTCATACGAAATCACATTAACTAATAAACCTCGAAATACTCACCGGGAATAATCCCTGAGGAATACCCGAATACAATTCGCAAACGCCTATTATACCTGCCGAAGCCACAACGTAGGCGGACGCTCTTCAGCTATGCAATAATTCCTTTTCATCACAGGAATCACATTCAAACTGGATGGTTACGTGATTAATTCCGAATCGATC
>JAADFQ010000142.1 GCA_013152835.1 FCB group bacterium | reverse complement strand
TTGAATCGCTGGATCTGAATACGGCCATCAGCCAAATGATGATCTTTATAAATAAAAATAGTACCGGTCAGGAAATACCCCGGGAATTGATCGAACCGTTTCTAAAACTGTTGGCACCGTTTGCCCCGCATATTTGTGAAGAATTGTGGGCCCGGTTAGGACACCAAAGTTGTATTGCGCTGGCGCCCTGGCCGGAGTATGATGAAACCTATCTAGTGAAAAAGTCGGTAAACATTGCGATTCAGGTGAATGGAAAACTGCGTGCAAGTATCGAAGTTGGGATTGATTCTGAAAAGGATGGAATTATTTCCGAGGCAAAGGCTAATTCCAATGTTAGTCGCCATCTGGAAGGGAAGCAAATTTTAAAAGAAATCTATGTACCGAATCGCCTGGTGAACTTTGTAGTCAGATAGAATATTATACATAATATATATTATACGGAATTAGTCAAAATACGCGTGCTTGAAATTGGCCATATTCTCGCCACTCCCTATTATCAGGATTGTTTGTCCAAATGTAAGCACAGTATGTGGATCTGGATTCAAATCCACTTCACCATCCGGTTGTATCACTCCGACAATAATTAAGCGGTAATCTTCCCGTAACCGGGAATCCTTGATCATGATTCCGTCCAGTCGGGCCATATCCTCCAACTTAAACTGCTCAATAAGCAGATCAAGATTGGCGCTGGGCGCGGAAATGGAAATCGCATCTTCCACTTCCGGAGTCATTAATAATTCTGCAATTTTTTGACCGCTGGCGATATATGGATTCACGACCTTATCGGCTCCGGCGCGTTTTAATTTTTTCCCGGTTTCATGTTGAATACATCGGCTTATGATATAGGCGTCTTTATTCAGATTCCGGGCGGACATAGTAACGAACAGATTATCCTGATCATTATCCAGCGTAATCACCAATCCACGGGCTTGTTGGATATTGGCATCAATTAACGTATCATCGAACATTACATCGCCTTCCAGATACAAGAAGCCATGTTCCCGAATTTTATCCAGCTTCTCCAGATTATTATCAATCACAACGAACGGGACCTCTTTTTTATAAAGTTCCCGGGCGACAAAGGTGCCGGTACGCCCAAAGCCACAAATGATGAAATGATTTTTTAGTTTTTCGATCTTATTTCGCATGATTCGTTTCCGATATTGTTTGAATTCAATGAAGTCGGTTCCAATTTGGGATAAAAAAACGGATAATCCGCTCACTCCGAAAATAATGACCATAATTGACCACAATTTTCCGATGGCGGTAAGTTCATGTACTTCACCAAAACCTACCGTTGTAAGCGTAATTACGGTCATATACAGGGCATCCACAAGCGACCACTCTTTTCCCCCAATGATATAATATCCAATTGTTGATACACAAATTAATCCCAGCAGATAGAGTAGAAATTTTGTGCGCTTGTTCATGTAATGATTGTTTCGGGTTGCGTTCTTTTGATCTTTTGGTGAGATTTGTTGCGAAATCTAATTCTATTTCGGGTAAATAAAGAAACCTCAATCGCTCAGGGCATCCGTAAGCCAGCGCCGATAATCAGGATTCAGGTGTTCCAGATGGATCGCAGCGATTTCGGGAACGTCATAGGGGTGATGATCCATGAGATATTTTTTCAGGGAATCCAGTTTATCCGGTACTGTTTTGATCAGCAAAACCCATTCTTCTTCGGTTACAATCTTATCCTGCCACCAATAAATACTGGTTGCTTTGGGCAGGATGTTTACACAGGCAGCCAGACGATTACGGACGATATCCGCGGCAAAGCGATTTGCACTCTGTACATCATTGATGGCGGTAAGAATCAGAAGACTCATGGGTCTCTCCTGTGTAATTGGTGGAAAGCTTCACGTCTAATAATAAGGGTAAACGATGATTTTGAAAATTTATATTTGGTATGCACTAAAATGAAAATCTTATACTTCAAATCTCTGATCAACTCACTGGACAAATCAAAATAATAGTGTACGCCCGGAGGGAGTCGAACCCCCATCAAAGGAACCGGAATCCTTCATTCTATCCATTGAACTACGGGCGCATATTGGAAAATAACCGGAAAATTCGGAGCCGAAATTAGGTGGATTTCGACAGAATTAAAACGATTTGCTGGTCGTTATTAGATTAATGCTTCAGCGGATTCGACAGTATTTTCCACCAGCATGGCAATCGTCATCGGACCCACGCCTCCCGGGACCGGCGTTAACGCCCGGACCTTTTCCCTGACGGAATCGGCATCCACATCGCCGGTCAGATGATAGCCTTTTTCAGAATCGTCCGCTACCCGGTTAACGCCCACATCAATGATGATCGCCCCGTCTTTAATAAAATCGCCGGTGATATAATTGGATCGTCCGATGGCAGCGATCACGACGTCCGCCTGGCGGGTGAAATGGCGAATATCCCGGGTTCCGGAATGACAAAGGGTCGTCGTGGCATTGCCCGTGTCATTTTTCAAACTGGCCAGGATGGACATGGGACGTCCGACAATATTGCTTCGCCCGATAACCACGACATGTTTTCCCGACAGGGAAATCTCATAATGTTTCAGGATTCTAAGGATTCCCTTCGGTGTACAGGGAATGAACCGGGGATTTCCCGACGCAAGCCGGCCCACATTCTCGGGATGGAATCCATCCACATCTTTGGAGGGTGATATGGCCTGAATGACGGCGTCGGAATTAATATGCGGTGGAACCGGCATTTGTACCAGAATTCCATGATAAAGGGGATCCTGGTTATACGAATCAATCAATTCTATCAATTCGGTTTCAGGAGTATCCGCCGGTAAAAAATCCGTTTTCGAGAATAAACCTAATCTCTGAAATCGGCGTGCTTTCGCGCGTACATAGACTTGAGATGCGGGATCGTCCCCGAGCAGGATGACGACGAGTCCCGGATTGATTCCCTGTCTTTTCAGGAGTTTTATACGCGGTTCTAAATCGGAATAAACCTGCCCGGAAACTGTTTTACCTGAGAGCAGGAGCGGCGGGGACACGAACGGAATTAACCTTCAAGCGCTTCATCAACCAGGTCAACCAATTCGTTCACCCGGTTTTCGACGGATCGATTCAGGTCCTCGCATTCCTTTCGAACCGCAAACAATTCGTCGGATATATTCATAGCGGCCAGGATAGCAATTCTTGCAGGGTTCGGGCCGGTGGCGGATTTTTCTTTGATTTCATTCATCTTGGCATTGACATAGTCGGCAATTTGCCGGATATAGTTTGGATCCGTCGGCGCCTTGACCGTGTATTCCTGACCAAAAATGGATACCCGGACTAAACTTTCAGAATCAGTCATTAGACAACTCCGTTTCCAACTGGTCAATCAAATGAATAAGATTTTGAATCTTTTGCTCAACTTCCTGAATCTTTTCGTGAGGATAAGATTCTGAAGCCACTTCCGCTGTATGGGCCTTCAAGCGGTGAAATTCATCCGTAAAATGACGGATGCGGTTTTCCAGTTCATCAAATACATTGAGCTCATTCATGAACGTAATTTAGCACCAAATTGTTTTTCCGCAAATTTGATAATTTTATCAATAATTGGGTTTACTTCAGAATCTTCAAGTGTTTTCGAATGACTCTGGAAATAGAGTCGGTATAGCACGCTTTTTTTCCCTGCTCCCAGGGTAGCATGGGTAAATACATCCATAATCCGAACGCTTTTTAACCACTCCCCTGCCCTGGATCGAATCATTTTCTCCAAATCCCCGGCGGGTTGATCGGCATCAATAACAAAATTCAAATCCCGTTCAATACCAGGGAAAGAATTAATCGGACGGTATGCTTTAGGTCGCCGAATGGCCGGGGCTAAAACATCCAGATAAAAGGTAATCCCGAAAACCGGTGCGGATGATTTCAGTCCCGCTTCTTTGAGCAATGCTGCGCTGACTTCACCGTACTGGCCCGTTATCTGATCACCAAGCTTTATATCAAAACCATTCTGATAGTTCAGCGAATCCGCCGATATGAATTCAACCGGCAGACCGGTTAAATGTTTGACCAGTGTAGCAACGATGCCCTTTCCGGTA
>JAADFQ010000141.1 GCA_013152835.1 FCB group bacterium | reverse complement strand
TGATGATTGTTCTGCTAAGAAATATTTAATACACGTTCTTGAATTGAAAGGATTCGGATAATTTTGTGATAACTCTATCGTATTAGGAACAAGATTTGAATTAATTACATTCAATTCTTGTCTTGTACCGTATTCAATATTATCAATTAATGCATAACACAATGATGTAAGATCATTAGCTCCCTCTTCAACTTCATATCTAGAAATAAATCCAATGTTTTTAAATAATTTATAATTAACTATGTTGGGAGGTATTGTCATATCTTGAAAATATTTTGAAGTATCAAACACACCTAATACAGAATCAGGGTAAACATATTGACATACTGTCAAATAGTTATATTCTGACTGATTCCAGAAATATCTCGATGATTTAGATGAATCACCTAATGAAGAGGCCAGGCTATCAATTAAGCATTCATGCGTATTATTAGTCAAAATTGAATCGGGAAAATATCGATAAACATTACCGGTTAATGTATCAACTCTTTCATACGAGTATGTGGTATATACATCCTCCTCCCTATATTTAGCTTTTTTGAATTGATAATATAAATTTTGGTTTACCATAATGGTGTCTTTTATAATCTCCAAATTAAAATAATAGTCTTCATAATAGGGGTCTGGGTAATAACTCCACATTTCTGTATGAAACTGCCAAAAATTACCGATATCAAGCGGGTAATACCTTAGTGTGTTTTGGTTGACTTGCCCGAATAGTATGGATGACCAAAATATTGTTAGTAAAACTATTATTTTATTCATGAACATTAATCTCAATTACGATTCTTTAATTTAGCCTGAATTATTCACTATGGAAATATGTTATAATGGAATCCCGGTGGTGGGTCGGCGGGGTATCCGGGCAGTCGGTGAGGAGCAGGAGTATTGAAAAGATTCCGGAGATCGGAAACATCTCTGCCAATCTTTAGTTTTTCAATTTCACAAATACACATTCACCGGAGTTCACGGCAGGGTAATCGTTCCCAGCCGTACGGCCTCCCGGGCTCCGGTAACGGTGGGAATATTCGCCGGAATTCCTCTGATCGCCGCTACCGCCAGGAGGGCAAAACCCAGCGCTTCTTTACCGTCAGGGTCCACACCAAAATCGGCGCTGGATCGCACGGAATACGGTGCAAGAACATGGGTTAATTCCTGAAATAACCGGTGGTGGTGAACACCGGAGCCGGAGACGATCACCGTTCCTGACGTGTTCCCCGCCTGCTTGAGCCCCACTTCGATCGCAGCTGCGGTAAACCGACACAAAGTGGCCAGACGATCGGCAAAAGAGAGGGAAGACAATTCCGCTTGATGTGCGGCGATCCAGGCCTGACCATACCGATCCCGGCCCGTGGATTTGGGTGGCGGAGCCTGAATATATTCGTCATCTATCCAGCGAGCGACCCATTCAGTGTGAACGGTTCCCGTCGCGGCCACAGCGCCATCCATATCAAAGCCTTCCCCGCGTTCCAGCCGCCAGACCTCATCCAGCAAAGCCATGCCGGGACCCGTGTCAAAACCGGTGATCGGACCCTCCGGCGGGAGGATCGCTACGTTGGCAACGCCTCCCAGGTTTAGCGCTACCCGCAGCTCGGTGGGATGACGAAACAACCACTCATCCACCCTGGGTATCAGCGGCGCTCCCGTCCCACCGGCGGCAATATCCATCGCCCGGAAATTCGACACTACCGGCGCCTGAAATGCCCGCGCCAAAAAGGCCGGTTCCCCCACCTGGAGCGTGGCTCCGGCACTGCGGTGAAACAGGGTTTGGCCATGACATCCAACACAATCCGGGACCGGAAGACGAGCGTTCTTCAAAGCCACTTTTGCCGCTTCTGCCATCCACCGCCCCAGAGAATAATTCAGGTCGGCCACGGCTGAAGTAGGTCCGTTCAATCCTTGTCTGATCTCCTGGCGCAGGTCCGGCGGAAAAGGAACAAATCCAACCCATTCCGTCTCACCGTGCACGTTTCGATCACCGCTTACGGTGACCAAAGCCAGGTCCAGACCGTCCATGGATGTGCCGGTCATTAATCCCAGGGAACGAAGCGTGGGTTTGGCCACCAGACTTTGAAGCAGACTTCCGGGATCGGGTCGGATCATTGGTCTATTCCAGGGACCAGTCCATGACGGATATCAGACGGCTGATACCCCAGACCATTCCCCCGGACAGCAGCAAGAGAATCAATCCCGTGGTTGTATTCCCCATGAGTAAATGTCCGATGGCAAACAGGATCGTGTAGACCAGAATGCTGCCCAGTATCCAGGCTGCAAACAAGGGACCGTACCCCCGATCCGGCGATACGTCCGGGGCCTGATCGGCGATCGGTCGCCAGCCGCGGCCGCCGGGATGAATCCGCCGGTAGAATTTCAATAGTTGATGTTGCTCGGTCGGACGGGTGAGAAAGGTCACCACCACCCACCAGAACGTGGACCAGAGAACGATATAAAACAGGGAAACGGGAAATTCCGTGTGGGCTTTAACCCAGGGATAGATAAAAAAGGGCGCCACCATGGCGGTGATTTCGGACCAGGCATTGATCCGCCACCAGAACCACCGCAGCATGAGCACCAGACCGATCCCGGCGCTGCATTCCAGAATGAATATCCAGGCATCGGAAATCCGATCCAGCCGGGACGTAACGATCAGCGAGAGAGCCATCACCAGTCCGGTGGTAATCCGGGACCAGTGAACCAGCGTTTTTTCGTCGGCACCAGGCTGAAAATACCGTTGATAAAAATCATGAATAATGTAGGAGGTTCCCCAATTCAGTTGGGTGGAAATGGTGGACATGTAAGCGGCCAGAAAAGCGGCGATCAGGAGTCCCAGAATTCCCGCCGGAAGAACGTTTACCATCACCATCACAAAGCCTTCGCCCTTTTGCGCCGCGGAAAGTTCCGGAAACATAACCAGCGATGAGAGGGCCACCAGAATCCAGGGCCAGGGTCGGAGCGCATAATGGGCGACATTAAACCATAACGTGGCAAACAGGGAATGACGTTCATCCTTGGCAGACATCATTCGCTGAGCGATATACCCGCCACCGCCCGGTTCCGCACCGGGATACCAGGACGCCCACCATTGGACTCCCAGGTAGGCAATGAAAGACAGTAATGAAAGTTTGAAAATACCGATAGATCCGGAGGATTCACCCATGGCCGGTACCATGCGGAATACCCATTGAGGTAGTTTTTCCCGGAGACCGCTGATTCCACCTACTTCGGGACTGTTCAGAGCATAGATCGCCAGTAGAACGGATCCGGTCATGGCGATTGTAAATTGAAATACATCCGTAATTGAGACCCCCCAGAGTCCGGCCATGCCGGAATAGATCGCCACCAGAACCATAATCACACCCACCCAAAGCAACGCCGCCGAAAAGGTAAGCCCCATAAAGGAAATGGAACGAACGCCCAAAAAGGTGACCTCGGGAAACAGAACCGTCAGGATTTTCACCATCGCCAGATTCACCCAGCCCATGATGATCACATTCATAAATATTCCCAGATAAAGGGCACGAAATCCCCGTAAAAACGCGGCCGGTTTTCCCGAATAGCGGAGTTCCACAAATTCCACATCGGTCATGATGCCGGCCCGGCGCCAGAGTCGGGCATAGAAGAATACGGTGAACATACCGCCCAGCAACATATTCCACCAGAGCCAGTTTCCGGCGATCCCATGCTGGGCCACCAGTTCGGTGACGGTGAGTGGTGTATCCGCCGCAAAAGTGGTGGCTACCATGGTAGTTCCGGCAATCCACCAGGGCAGTTCCCTTCCGGAGAGGAAATAATCGGTCAGACTGGCTCCGGCCTTTTTGGAATAGCGCAGGGCAATCCAACCGCTGAAAACAAGATAAACTATGATTATGCCCCAGTCCAGAAACGTCAACTGCATGATTCGTCCTCCCGTTTAACGATTATCCCGATATGGAGAAACCCTCCCCGCTGACCACCGGGGAATGAATCCTATTCGATCATCCAGGGATCGGGATGTCGCCCTTGTGGGCGTATTTTGCCAGGCACCACGGGTTTTTCCGTGGTGCTTCATTTCCAGCGGTCTTTCAATTCCAATCGCGGGTTGGGGGTCGTAAAGCCCATAACCTCATATACCGCCGAATGAATCCGCTGCCGCCATTCAAAATAATTAGGATATTTATACGTGCGATCCGGATGAACGGCATTGGTCAGTAGAATGACAAAACAATTATTCTCCGGATCGATCCACAGGCTGGTTCCCGTAAAACCGGTATGCCCGAAGCTGGAATCGCTGAGATAAATCCCGCCGCTGGCCTCGCCTTCCGGACGGTCCCATCCCAGGCAACGGGAACTGCCCGGTACCACGTTAGCGGGTGTAGTGAATAACCGGATCGTTTCCGGACGAAAAATACGTTCGCCGTCCAGAATGCCACCGTTGAGCATCATTTGACTGAATCGGGCCAGATCGTAAGCGGTAGAGAATAAGCCCGCATGTCCGGCCACTCCGCCAAGACTGTAGGCATTTTCATCATGGACATGCCCCCGGATAAAACCGCCCTCTTCGGCGCTGTATTCCGTGGGAACGATGCGTCGCATCCGGGTTGGCGGCGGGTTGAATCCGGTGGAGGCCATTCCCAGAGGCGTAAAAATGGAATCCGCGGTAAATTGATCCAGGGTCATTCCGGTGATGGTTTCCACAATTTTCCCCAGGGTGATCATACCGATATCAGAATACACGGTGGAATCGCCGGGCGGATAAATCAAATCGGTGTGGAGCACACTGTCCATGCGGGAAGCCGGCGTGCCGGGCATTTTATAAAAAGCCCGGAAAGGAGGTAAACCGGCAGTGTGGGTGAGTAAATGTCGAATGGTCACTCTGGATTTCAGGGCACTTTGTTCTGGAGTGGACCCGATGAAATCGGGCAAAATGTCCACTACCGGTTGATCCAAATTCAGTTGCCCCGATTCCACCAGTTTCATGGCGGCGGAAGTGGTGGCGATCACTTTGGTAATCGAAGCCAGATCAAAAATATTCCCGATCCGGGTAGGCGTTTTTTTCGCATAGGTATGATAACCAAATCCCTGGTGGATGAATATTTTCCCGTCTTTCGCCGATAGCAGGACGGCACCGGGCCAGGCGGAATCGGCGATGGCGTCTTCCATGAGTTGGTATACGGGAGTGGGATCCAGATTTAATTCGGAAGCGAGCACCCGTTTCAACGCCGGCACCGACGGCGGCGTATCCGGACGAAAATCAACCGGTCGGGCCGGGAGGTTCAACCCCGCTCCCGAGGCACTGATTCCGGGAATGGCGACCGGTAAACGTCCGGAAATGGCCGTTTGACCCAACACTGCGTTAGCGGCAGCGACCTGCAAAAAGTCCTGATCCTTGTAATTCACCATATAATTGGGAATCTCCGGAAAGGACCGAATCAGGTAAGGATTGCCAAAGCTCACCAGCAAAATACGGTTGGTTTTTTCCATCAGACGCCGGACGAAGTCCGTTTGCCGGGGCGTAAGGTAAATGGCTCCCCGCCAGGCCCGGGGTGTGGAAAACGATGTGAGAATAATTTGTGCGCTGTCCGGGATTTCCGCCAGGAGACCCTCCAGATAAATTTCGCCGTCCGATTCGTCGATCTGCCGGGAAATAAGGGGTAAACCCTCCCGCTCCAAACGTTGTGAAAATGAAGACTGATAATGTGCATGTTCCCGGCTGTAGATATCGATGACGTAGATCGAATCCTTCGCTAAAGTATCCAGAGGTAAAAAGGGACCGTCGTTTTTCACCAGCGTGACCGAACGTTCCGCCATACGATTGGCCAGTTCCCGGTTGGCCCGGGAGCCGAAATGCGTTTTGGTAAACGAATCGTCCACAAACCGGCGACGATGCAGCCCGGCTTTTTCCTTCAGGATCAGCATCTTCAGCGCCGCATCATTGATTCGTTCCTCCGAAATCTGACCTTCCTTTACGGCCTGTTCCACAATATCGACCGATTCCCTGAAATGATGATTCTGGATAATAATATCACAGCCGGCGTTAATAGCGGCAATCAGCGCATAGGTATCGGAATACCGGGTAGTAATGCCCCCCATTCCCATGGCGTCCGTGACCACGGCTCCTTTAAATCCCAGACGATTCTTTAATATGTCCGTCACCCAGAATTTGGACAGGGTCGAAGGCACATCCGCTTCCGGTTGATAATCCGGGGCGTGGACATGAGCCACCATCACGGCGTCCACCCCAGCGTCAATCATGGCTTTGAAAGGCGCCAGTTCCAGGGACCAGAGACGGCTGGAATCACTGGGTATTTCCGCCAGGGCGCGATGGGAATCGGTCCGGGTGTCCCCGTGGCCGGGAAAATGTTTGGCCGTCGCCAGCATTCCGGCGCTGTGCATCCCATCCATAAACGCTTTTCCGTACCGGCTGACAATTTCAGGATTATCACCGAATGACCGGGTGTTAATAATGGGATTATCCGGATTATTATTCACATCCACTACCGGAGAAAAATTCCAGCGAATCCCTACGGCTTGACCTTCCTCACCGGCGATGCGGCCCGCTTCATACGCCAGTTGAGGGTCCCCGGTGGCCGTCAGGGCCATCAGGGGCGGTAGAGGCGTTGCTCCGGGAAATCGGGAACCCAGGCCATACTCGATATCTGCATCAAACAGAATTGGGACTTTACTCATTTCCTGCATGCGGTTCATCTGGGTCAGGGAAACACCCACTTCACCGAACCAGAGATGTATTCCGCCGATGCCATCCGATTTCAGCAACGTTTCAATCGTCTTCCATTGGGGACTGTCCGCGTTTAAATACCGCATATTCATGTGGTAAATCATCATCTGGGCAATCTTTTCCCGGAGTGTCAATCGTTTCAGGGTTTTTTCGGCCCAGCCTGTTCGACCTTCGTGGGTTCCCGTCGCGGCACACCCGGTCAGCCAGATTAAAAGTGTCAGATATCCCAGAATTGCAGCCAATGATTTTCTCACAGTATCCCCATTATTACAGATTCACACAGTCAGCGTAATGACGGCGGAAAGTGATCATTCCGTAAAACCGACCCGATTACTTTCTCACCGACCCATAGAATTTTAGTCCGGCATGAGTATATTCGCACCCCTTTTTCAGCGAAATCGCTGAATATTCAGCTATTGGAGGAAACGTAATGTCTCGTGAAAAACAACGATTTTATTATGATCAGGAATTTTTAAGCAGCGCCGATTCCCGGGCCTTGCGGATTCTGTCGGAATACTTCGGTCCCCGGCAACGCTTCAATCGGAACCATGTCGAAGATACCATCGTCTTTTTCGGTTCCGCCCGTATTCAGAATCCCGTGGACGCACAAAAAGCCTTGGATGAAGCGCCGGATACCCTTTCCGCTGAAGAGCGGAAAATTCTGGAACATAATCTGGAAATGAGTCGCTATTATACTGAGGCGCATGATCTGGCGTATCAACTGACTTCCTGGAGTAAAAAACTAAAGAACAGCCATCACCGGTATATTGTAACCTCCGGCGGCGGACCGGGAATTATGGAGGCGGCCAACCGGGGAGCTTCGGACGCCAAAGGTCTGGCCATCGGGCTGAATATTACCTTGCCGTTTGAACAATCGGGAAACCAGTGGACAACACCGGATCTCGATATGCAGTTCCATTATTTTTTCATGCGCAAATTCTGGATGGCCTATCTGGCCAAAGCACTGATCGCTTTCCCCGGCGGACTGGGCACTCTGGATGAATTACTGGAAATCCTGACCCTGACCCAAACCGGGAAAATCAAGAAAACGATTCCCATTGTACTGTTTGGCAAGGAATTCTGGTCCAGTGTAATCAACTGGGAATATCTGGTCCAAGCCGGCACAATTAAAGCCAAAGACCTGAACCTGTTTAAAATTGTCGATACAATTCAGGAAGCCTTTGATTTCATTACCACGGAACTAAGCACTCACGATTTCACGGGACCGAATTTCTAAGTAAATATTTCCCTGAAAAGGGTTAAAGTTTAAAAGTACTTTTTCCTCGTTCCACGGTTCTGCCCTGAAACGCAGGCAGACCAGTCCTGAAGAACCGGGCTATGATCCGGCATTTCCTGTCTTTGGATTCCTTTGTATCAATGTTTACTAAAGAAAAGTCCGGATCTTCTTCAGTTCATTGGCTTCCCTGGTCTTCGCCCAATACAAATCCCATCGTTGTTGCAGGTTCATCCAGAAATCAGGTGTGTTTCCAAAAAACCGGGAGAGGCGCAAGGCTGTACTCGGTGTAATGCCCCGCTTTCCATTCACCAATTCATTGATACGCTGGAACGGCACATGAATAGCCGTAGATAACTGCTTTTGGGTAATTCCCATGGGCTTTAAAAATTCTTCCCGTAACATATTCCCGGGATGAGTGGGAACCCGATTTGTAGGTATTCTAACCATGTTTATCTCCTCATGAATGATAGTCCACAATCTCTACGTCTTCCGGTCCTTGTTCCGTCCAACGAAAACAAAGGCGGTATTGTTCGTTGATCCGGATACTGTATTGTCCGCGGCGATCCCCGCGTAATGCTTCAAAATGGTTTCCCGGCGGAATACGCAATTCCTGTAATTGAATGACCGAATCAAGCTGATCCAGCTTTCGGATTGCAACCGCATACAGATTCCGGGGACATTTCCGACGCGCCACCTTGGAGTTAATTCCGTTGAAAATATCTTCGGTACCGCGATCAGAGAAGGAACAGATCATTAGTATATAATAGCACGGATACCATGCTATATTCAATCTTTTTCTCATTCATCACCATTGATCTGCCTATTTTCCCCGGCACAGAGAAATATAGGCAGGCCGACTCTTTCACGTGTCATTGATTTCGTCTTTTGATCACGTCGTCAACACGGAATGTCCATCCTACATCAATAGAGAGCATTATGGAGTCCGTTAACCGTGTTAACGGAGTGGATTGACATGGTCAATCCACTCCAGAGTTGGCACAATACCGGTATAGAGAAATATTTGGCGTGGATTTCCACAGTTTCCTTTTTCTCCCGTTGGTCTTCACCCGTCGGCTCCATTAATTTCTTTCTCACTCTCATGAAATTCCTGTTCGGAAAGGATGTTATGAAAAACCGTTATTTTTTCCCGCTTTTCCTGCTCAGTCTACGTGTGCTTTGTGCTCAGACAGCGCCGGTTCCCGATTTTCACCCTCATCCATCCAAAGTGTGGGCGCTTACACACGGCGTACTTCATCCGGATCCGCGACAGACCATTCAAGACGGGACCCTCCTGATTCGGGATGGTCATATCCAGGCCGTCGGCAGAGCGGTGGATATTCCCGCGGATGCCACAGTGCTGGATGTAAAGGGCGCCCATGTGTATCCCGGCTTTATCGAATCCTGGTTGGAACTAACGCCGGAGGAGGAATCCTCAACCAAGCATACGGATCACTGGAATGACCAGGTTAGGGCGGATCGGCGGGCCGTGGATCGGTTCGATCCGAAAGCCAAGGCGGTGACCGATTTGCAGAAAGCCGGATTTACTACGGCGCAGGTAGTTCTGAATACAGGCATCTTCACCGGTTCCAGTGGTGTGTGTCAATTGGACGCGACCGGGACCGTCCTGAAACCCGATCTGGCCCAGGTTATCCGGTTTCAATACGGCGGCTGGTCCTCCAAGGGTTATCCCAATTCCCTTCTGGGCTGCATCGCCCTGATCCGCCAATCCCTCTATGATGCAGACTGGTACGATCGAGCATGGACCCTGTACCGGAAGTATCCTGACCGCAATTCGATTCCGGAGGTGAATGAATCCCTGGCCGCCCTGGAAAGGTCGGTAAAGCAACCGGCACCCTTTCTATTCACCACCGGTGATGAACTGGCCGCTCTCCGGGCCGGTAAAATCGCCCGGGAATTTTCCCTGAATCTATGGATTAAGGGCAGTGGATATGAATACCGGCGACTGAAGGATCTTGCTGCCGCCGCACCGCTGGTGATCGCACCGGTAAATTATCCCGCCAAACCGGATGTGGCTGACCCCTACCGGGCCCTCCAGTATTCCACCGAACAATTGAAACACTGGGACCTGATGCCGGACAATTTACTCCGCATGCGCCAGGTGGGGATTCTGTTTACCCTCACTTCCGCCGGCACTTCCTCACCGGATGTCTTTCGCCAAAACCTGATCCGTTCCGTAGAACGGGGACTTCCCGTGGAAGATGCACTTTCCGCGTTGACCATTGTTCCCGCCAAAGCGATGGGACTGGAAGATCAACTGGGACGCCTGGCGCCGGGATTGCTAGCCAACCTGGTCATTTCGGACGGGGATTATTTTGATTCGGAAGCCACCCTGTTGGCCGTCTGGATTGGCGGCGAAGAAATTCCCCTGAAGGAGCCGCAACCCGAAACGCTGGCCGGGGATTGGTCGCTCGAGAGTCCCGATTTTTCCGCCACCCTTCATTTTTCCGGAACCGGAGCTTCTTTGACCGCCACCCTGGACCTGCCGGATTCCACCATTGCGCTTCGGAATGTCCATCTGGACGGCGATCACCTGACCTGGACATTGACTCTGCCGGAGGAAGGGGACAGCCTGTATCAATTCACGGGATACGTTTCCGATTCCACGGCCCGGGGAACCTACCTCACTCCCACCGGCCGGTCCGCAACCTGGACGGCCCGGCAAACTGCCGTGAAAACTCCAGCCATCAAAGAACATACTCCCGAAAAAGCCAGCGATCTTACCGTCACGTATCCGGAAGGAGTCTATGGCCGGGATACGGAGCAGCCCCCGCAACAAACGGTTCTCATCGATAACGCCACGCTTTGGACCTGTGGCCCTGAGGGTATTTTGACCGGCTGGGATATGCTGGTGAAGGATGGAAAAATCGCGAAAATTGCCCGGGATATTTCCGTTCCCCGCGGCAAGGTAACCGTCATCGACGGTCGCGGAAAATACGTCACGCCCGGACTTATTGATGCCCACAGTCATTCCGCCGCCGCATCGATCAACGAGGGAACCCAGAGTGTCACAGCGGAAGTTCGCATCGAAGATGTGCTGAACAGCGACGATATTACCATTTACCGGGAACTGGCCGGGGGAACCACAATGGCCAATGTTCTGCACGGCTCCGCCAATGCCATCGGTGGTCAAAATGCCGTGATCAAAATGCGCTGGGGTGTCCCTCCCGCGCAGTTGATCTATGCCCGGGCTCCGGCCGGTATCAAATTCGCCCTGGGCGAAAATGTGAAACAGTCCAACTGGGGCGATAATTTCACTTCCCGCTATCCCCAGACCCGCATGGGTGTGGAAGAAATCATCCGGGACGCCTTCACTGCCGCCCGGGATTATGAACGACGGTGGAAAGTGTGGAAGCAAAATTCCCGGTACCGGAAAACGCACATACCGCCCCGCCGTGATTTGGAATTGGATGCCTTGGTGGACATTCTAAACCGGGAACGTATGATTCATGCCCACAGTTACCGCCAGGATGAAATCGAAATGCTGATGCGTCTCACGGAAGAATTCGGCATCCGTGTGGGTGTATTCCAACACGTACTGGAAGGGTATAAAGTGGCCGATCAGATTGCCGCTCACGGCGCCGGAGCCTCCACCTTTTCCGATTGGTGGGCCTATAAATTTGAGGTCATCGATGCCATCCCATACAACGGCGCTCTGATGCACGACGTAGGCGTGAATGTTTCGTTCAACTCCGACAGCAACGAACTGGCCCGGCGACTAAACCTTGAGGCGGCCAAGGCCGTGAAATACGGTGGTCTGTCAGAAACCGAGGCTCTGAATCTGGTCACTATTAATCCCGCTCGTCAATTGGGCATTGACCAATGGGTCGGTTCCCTGGAAACCGGCAAGGACGGTGATTTCGTGGTCTGGAGCGGATCGCCCCTTTCCACCTATACTGTTTGTGAACAGACCTGGATCGAAGGCCGGCAATATTATTCCCTGACCGCAAAAGAGGCCGCCCACCAGGCCGATCAGGCTCTACGTCGCCAATTGATCCGGAAAATTCTGAACGCCGAGGATCGACCGGGACCAAAACCCACCCCGGACGGGGATAAAGATACCCACGGATATTCCTGCCGGATTCGGGACGAGATCCGCGAAGGAGGTGTACGATGAGACCCTGGATATTCCTGGGGATTCTATCCCTGGCTTTTGGCTCCGACCCCATTCCCGCTCCGCCCCAGTCCCATCCGATTCTGCTGAAGAACGGTATTATCCATACCATCACTCAGGGAACGCTCTATGGCGGCGATCTGCTCTTTGACAAGGGCAAAATCATTCGGGTGGAAACAAATATTGTCCCGGCTCCCGGCATGGATGTAATGGATATTTCCGGGAAACACGTCTATCCCGGACTGATTGCCAGTGTCACTCCGTTGGGCCTCACCGAAATCGGCGCCGTACGAGCCACACGGGATTATGCGGAAACAGGGGAAGTCAATCCCAACGTACGGGCCAATGTAAGCTACAACACGGACTCGGAACTGATCCCCGTCACCCGTTCCAACGGCGTTTTGTTCGCCAATGTTACCCCCCAATCGGGACTAGTGGCCGGTCAATCGTCGCTCATGAAACTGGACGGCTGGACCTGGGAAGAGGCTACCATGCTCTCGCCTACCGGTCTCCATATTCACTGGCCCCGCATGGGGATTCGCACTACCGGGGAAAAGGTGAAACCGGTGACCGAACAGGAGAAAGAGCGGCGCGAAGCCATTCGGAAACTGGACCGGCTCTTTGATGCGGCCCGGGCCTATCATACCCTGATCACCGGGAGCGACGCCACCCGGGAGCGAAAACCGGATACGGATGTGAAACTGGCCAGCCTGGTGCCCTATGTCACGGGAGAAAAACCGGTCTTTATTCACGCCAATGAAGTGCGGCAAATCGTGGCGGCAGTCCATTGGGCTCGGAAACAGAACGTTACCATGATTCTGGTGGGCGGGCATGATGCCTGGCGGGTCACGGATCTCCTGGCGGAGGCGAAGGTGCCGGTAATCTATGAAAATGTTCTGGCCCTGCCCCTGCGCCGCTATGAAGATGTCGATCAGGCCTATGCCACACCAGGACAGTTAGTCAAGGCGGGAATCCAGGTGGCCATCGCCGCCAGCAGTTCCTCCTTTGAAGCGCCTCATCAACGAAATCTTCCCTATCACGCCGGGATGGCCGCCGCTTTTGGCTTATCTCCGGACGAAGCCCTGAAATCCATTACTCTCCGACCAGCGGAAATGTTGGGCGTGGCCGATCGCATCGGTTCTCTGGAACCGGGGAAAGATGCCTCCCTGTTTATTGCGGACGGCGATATACTGGAACCGGAAACGGTGGTGGAGCAGGCCTGGATCGACGGACGTACCGTAGATATGCGCGATCGGCATAAGGGATTGTACCAAAAATATTCGGAAAAATACCGACGCATGGGCCTGATTAAATGACCGCCCGTTGTTCCTGGCCCGGTTCAAACCCGCTGATGATTCAGTACCATGATACCGAATGGGGTGTCCCGGTAACCGATGACCGAAAACTCTTCGAATACCTGGTGCTGGATGCCTTTCAGGCCGGGTTGAGTTGGTCTATCGTGTTGAAAAAACGGGAAGCGTTTCGATCCTCCCTGGATGGATTCGACCCGGAGATTATCGCCGGGTATCCCCTGGAAAAACTGGAGCAACTGGCCCGGAATCCCGCCATTATCCGAAATCGCAGTAAACTGAAAGCCACCGTTTCCAATGCCCGGGCCTTTTTGGCCGTTCAGAACGAATTCGGTTCCTTTTCCAAATTCCTATGGGATATAAACGGACCGCCCAGACACAACGCTTTCAAAACAGAAGCGGAAATCCCCGCTTCCACGCCGGCATCGGACCGTTTGAGCCGGGAATTAAAACAACGAGGATTCTCCTTTGTGGGAACCACCATCTGTTATGCCTTCATGCAGGCAGCGGGGCTGGTGAATGATCACCTCGTATCCTGTTTTCGCTATTCAGAAATAAACCGGGAATCGCCATCATTATGAATCGTCAAACCAAAGCATTGCTCTTTTCCGCCTTCGTATTCCCGGGGGCGGGACATCTATTACAGGGACGGAAAATGCGCGGATGGATTTTCATCGCCACGGAATTACTCCTGATGATTCTGTTCATCTGGCAGACCGTCCAGGTGGCCCTGGGCGCCATGGCGCAACTGGAAGCCGGTGGTACGATTCCCAATATGGCTGCCGTTACCACAATTGCCACGGAAGCCGTGGCTGCGGTTGGTCCGGCCCTGTCACGACTTTTGCGACTCATTCTTGCCGTCTGGTTCGTATCACTTTTGGATACCTGGTGGACCAATCGAACGACGTCTCATACCTAATCAAATACATTCGGAGAATACACATGTCTATTACCAAACCAACCCACCCCAAAGAACTGGTCGACTACCAAACAGGAGCTGTGGTCAGTAAAACCCTCGTGAAACAGCCCACGGGGACGGTCACCTTATTTGCTTTTGATCAGGGACAAAATCTCAGTGAACACACGGCTCCTTTTGATGCCCTGGTCCAGGTCCTTGACGGAGAAGCTCTCATTACCATTGGTGGTGTGGAACATCGGGTTAAAAACGGTGAAATGATCACCTTACCGGCCGGTATTCCCCATGCCGTCGCCGCACCGGTTCCCTTTACCATGTTACTGACCATGATCAAAGTGCCGTAAATCGAACCCCTTATCTTGGGCGGCCCTGAAAATCCATCCGCGCAGTTTCCGCTTTTTAAGTCCGGATATATTTTTCAACAGGGACACACTTTCATGCTGCAAGTCCGTTCTGTGTTTTCAACCGGATATTGATTATTTTATCCATTCATTATTTTTGAACTTACGTGGAAATTTGTTACCAATTATTCAAACACTAAGTCGGTCTTTCTGTCTCCCAAAACAATGTGAAGACCGGACGACCATTAAAGGAATCGTATGCGGAAACTACTATTAGCCGTTACAGCGCTCACAACAATCACCTGGGCCATTCCCGCCCGACCCGGCCTTCAGACCCGGACCCAGCCGGACGGAACCGCCATCATGGTGCACCTGATGGGCGACGAATGGCAGCACTGGACAGAAACACCCGACGGTTTTACTGTCGGACAGACCGCGAATGGCGAATGGCAGTACATCGAAGGCTATGATCAACAAAACCGTCCCCGGTTCACCGGAATTCGTGCCGAACTCCTTCCACCGGCAGGACTGGTTCCCCATCAAAAGCCGGCCCGCTCCCAAAATAAACCGAACTACCGGGAGCGGCGATTACGTGCAGACCGGAACCGGACTAATTTCAATATTCCCCTTTTGCTTATCGAATACCCCAATTTGGGTCACGCCTATCCCCAGTCCGATTTTGATAATTTACTGAACCAGATCGGCTATACCGGAGCCCACGGACAAACCGGCAGCTTTCGGGACTATTATCTGGAGAATTCCTATGGCGCTTTCGATCCGCTGACGACGGTTTACGGATGGTATATGGCCGATTCCAATTACGAAGTTTACGGCAGCGATGCCCCCAACGGCTGGAATCTGGTCCGACAAATGATTGCGGCGGCCGTCGATGCCGCGGAAGCGGCCGGCGTGGACTGGTCCCAATATGACAATGACGGCGATGGGTATGTGGATGATTTGAATATTATCCACGCCGGGGGCGGCGCCGAGGAAGGGAACGGGAATTTCATTTGGTCGCACAGTTGGTCTCTCCAGGACTATGCCCGGACCTACGATGGCGTCATCATCGATCATTATACCATCAATCCGGAATTGCAGGGTGGGTCCAATCCGGGACTGGTTAATATTGGCGTAATCTGTCACGAATTCGGTCATGCGTTGGGTCTTCCGGACCTCTACGACACGGATTATACTTCTTCGGGGATTGGAATTTGGGGCCTGATGGCCGCCGGTTCCTGGGGCGGGAATGGAAATTCCGCCTGGTATCCATCCCATCTATCGGCCTGGTCCAAAAAAACGCTGGGCTGGTTGGTCCCAACGGATGTTACACTACCCATTGAGGAGATTACGTTTCCCCCGGTAGAGCATGAACCCTTTGTCGTTAAAATTGCCGGGGATTCTCCCGAATGGGAATATTTCCTCCTGGAAAACAGGCAGAATTTCGGTTCCGATACCACCCTGCGATCCACCGGTCTCCTCATCTGGCACATTGATGAAAGTCAATGGGGAAATTCGGAAGATTTTCATTATCTCGTGGATTTGGAACAGGCCGACGGCCTGTTCGAATTGAATTACGGCACCAGTAACGGCGATCCCGGCGACCCTTTTCCCGGAACATTCAACAAGACTCAATTCGGTTATGAAACTACTCCCAGTTCCCGGTATTACAACGACTCGGCCTCCGGGGTTAGCGTGGTCGATATTATCGATGGAGGCGATACGCTGTACGCCACGGTACGCAACATTCCCACGCTGGCCTTTGATCATACGGAAGTCACATTCGATTTCGGGGATGGCGACGGTAATTTTAACCCCGGGGAATCGGCCTCCCTGGTCTTTACCCTGCTCAATCCATCCGGAACTCCGATCACCAACCTGACGGCGGTACTCGCGCAAATCCCTCCCGGATTCAGTGTAAGCGACACGGTTATTGCTTTTGGCGATATCGATGCATTCGCTACCGCCGATAACGGACTCCAACCGCTTACCGTCACCAGCGATTCCAATCTTGCGCTGGGAAGCTACCCCCTCGTTCTGGATATAACGGGTATTGTGGATACCAGTAATTTCGATCAACAGCTATCCGTCCCTCTGAACTTGTGCTTGGATCAATTCGGTTTCCCCTTGGCGGTGGACCGGGATTTGGTGGCGGCGCCCACCGTTGCCGACCTGGATCAGGACGGCGCCCAGGATATTATCGTGGCCCAGTACGATGGGCAGGTCCGGGTTTACAATCCGGACGGTTCGGCGAAAGCAGGACAGTGGCCGTTTGATGCCGGTGACCAGATCTGGCACGCCCCGGCCGTGGCGGACATTGATCAGGATGGTTCCCTGGAAATTGTGCTCACCTCGAAAAATAAACACCTGTATATCCTGCACTCGGACGGTGGAATTCTCACCGACGTTAATACCAATCAATTTTTAGTGGCCAATCCGGCCCTGGGAGACCTGGACGATGACAGTGATCTGGAGATCGTCTTCGGTTCCGTAGCCAATGATGGTAAAGTATACGCCGTAAATCCCGACGGTAGTGCGGTTTCCGGTTTTCCCGTTTCCATCGGCGAAAAAGTATACGGCGGCGCTGCCTTAGCGGACCTCGATTCAGACGGCTACGATGATATTGTGGTCGTGACAAAAAGCGGCTCGATCATCGGCATTAACTCTCACGGTCAAATTGCTCCCGGATTTCCCGTATCGATACCGGACGCCGATTTCCGGTCAGCTCCGGTTATTATCCGGGGAAGTGACGGTGGATTTGTGATTCTGGCACTGGATCGGTCGGGAATTCTCGCTGCCGTAAATGAACACGGCATTATCCGGTTTACGATAGATACGAATTCCACTACACATACGTCTCTGTCAGCCATTGAGACAATCGATGGACCGCTCGTATTATTCGGAGATGATAATGGCATGGTTCACGGAATGACATTGGACGGGAATGAAGGCTTGGGATTTCCTCTGGTGGGTAATAGTCAGATTTCAGGGACACCGGTTAGCGCCGATTTCCAGGGGAACGGAGTCCCGGAATTCGTTTATGCATCGACCAACGGAAACATATATATTGGAAAACCGGAGGTATCAACGGATTCAACAAAGGTCATTCCCACCGGCGATTATCTGAAAAGCAGCCCGGTGATTGCCGATTTGGATAGCGACGGCGATCTGGAAATATTAGTCGGAGGACAGACTACCCTTCAGGTCATCGATATAAAAACATCCGGAAATATCATCGCCAACGCCTGGAGCATGGATCGGGGCAACCTGAGGAGAACCGGATTACTCCAAAGTGCAATGGTCCTCGCAACAATCCCGCCAAATTCACTGCCCCTTGCATTCGAATTGAAGGCGGCTTACCCCAATCCCTTTAACCTGGTAACCACCATCCGGTTCAGCCTGGATCATATCGACGTCACTACCCTGGCGATTTATGATCTGAAAGGTCGGGAAGTAATTACATTATGGAATGGGATCGGGAAACCGGGGAATTATTCCCTGTCCTGGAACGGACGGAATTCAGCCGGACAGACAGTAGCCACCGGACTCTATTTTGTGCGCCTCATGTCCGGAAACCGTCATTCCGGACAAAAAATAATGCTGCTGAAGTAACTTAGGCGGACTTCCGACCGAAGCGAATGCGGGGCGGTTTTCCCTTGGTAATCACGTCCGCCGTGATGGTCACGCGACCCAGTTTACCCCCGGCATCATCCATTTGATCGGGTAATGTATACATTAAATCTTTCATCCGATCTTCCAGTACGGACCGGAGTCCCCGGGCGCCCGACTGACGTTTCTGCGCCTGGGTCACCACGGCTTTCAACGCACCGGGGCTGAATTCCAGGATGACACCTTCCATCAGAAACAGCTTCTGATATTGCTTCACCAGCGAATTCCGCGGTTCCACCAGCACCCGTTCCAGTGCAGCCTCGGATAAATGATCCAGAGCCGTAATCACGGGGAGCCGACCCACGATTTCAGGAATCATACCGAACTTGACAAAATCTTCCGGCTCGGCATGGTGAAAGATTGAATCCAGGAGGCCGGGGTTGGCAAAACGTTTCTTATTGGTTTTAAACCCGATATCGCTTTTTCCCAGGCGATGTTGGATTATCTCTTCCAGCCCGTCGAAGGACCCACCGCAGATAAACAGAATATTCTTCGTATCCACCGGGATTAGCGACTGCTCCGGATGCTTCCGTCCGCCTTTAGGCGGTACATGAGAGATGGATCCCTCCAGAATTTTTAACAGCGCCTGCTGGACGCCTTCCCCGGACACATCCCGGGTAATCGATGGATTGGCGGATTTGCGCCCGATTTTATCCACTTCATCCAGATAGATGATCCCTTGTTCCGCAGCCGCAACATTGTATTCCGCCACCTGGAGCAGGCGAACGAGGATATTTTCTACGTCGTCGCCCACATACCCGGCCTCCGTAAGGCTGGTTGCATCGGCAATGGCAAACGGAACGGCCAGAAATTTCGCCAGCGTCTGGGCAATCAGCGTTTTTCCGGTTCCCGAAGGACCCAGCATGAGGATATTGCTTTTCTCCAGTTCCACATCATCGTCAAAATTCTGTTCGTAGATAACGCGTTTATAGTGATTATAAACGGCTACGCTAATGGTTTTTTTGGCTTCCTCCTGACCCACCACATATTCGTCAAGAAACGCCTTAATCGTGGAGGGGCGGTGAAGTTCCGGTCGGAATAAAGGTTCCGGATCGGAATATAGATCGGAATCAGGGTTATGCATTTATTTTCCTTTTAGTACGGTATCGATAAGACCATATGTTTTGGCTTCCTCGGAACTCATGAAATAATTCCGGTCCGTATCGCGCTCAATACGTTTAATCGTCTGTTTAGTAGTTTTAGAAAGAATCGAATTCAATGTTTTCCGCAGTTGCAGGATTTCATCGGCCTGGATTTTTATATCGCTAGCCTGTCCTTCGGCTCCTCCCAGCGGTTGATGGATCATAATCCGCGAATTGGGCAGGGCCGACCGTTTTCCCTTTTGTCCGGCGGAGAGCAGCAGGGCGGCCATGCTGGAAGCCTGACCGATGCAAATCGTGGCCACGTCCGGTTCAATATAATTCATGGTGTCAAAAATCGCTAATCCGGCCGTGACGTAACCGCCGGGAGAATTGATGTAAAGATAAATATCCTTTTCCGGGTCCTCAGCCGCCAGAAAGAGGAATTGAGCAATCACCAGTGACGCGATATTGTCATCAATCGGCGAACCCAGGAATACGATTCGTTCTTTCAGTAATCGACTGTAAATATCGAAGGCTCGTTCCGTGCGGCCGCTTTGTTCCACCACCATGGGAATGAGTTGCGCTCGAATATCAGTGCTCATGATCGTGTTCCTCCTGACTCATTTTCCGCAAATCATCGGTCTTGACAATCACTTCCTTGACTTTCGTGAATTGTTCCACATATTTCAGGATCAGGACTTTTTCTTCCATCAAATCATCTTCAATCCGATGACGGTTACTGGGCTTTTTGTAATATTTTTCGATTTGTTTCCGTTGCTCGGCAGGACTGGCTTCAACAATCTCCTTCACCTTGGTTTGCACTTCATCCCGGGTGACTTCCAGGCCTTCCTGCTCGATAATAGCGCTTCGAATCAGATACCACTTTAAATTCCGTTCCGCGGTGGACCGATACGCTTCCCGGATTTTGGACTCGTCCAGAGGTTCGCCATTATTGGTTTTTTTCGCATCTTCGATCAGGTGATCCAGATAGGCATCCACCATTGATGGCGCATATTCCGGATTAATCTTTTCAATCAGGGCGTCCGACAAGGCTCGTTCATATTGTTCGATAGCCCGTTGTTCGTAATTTTTATCAATCCGCTCCTTGACACTGGCCCGCCAGGCGTCTACCGAGTCGTACCGTGGATCCACCTGCTTGACGAAATCATCATCCACATCGGGCAAAACCTGTTCCTCTACCCGGATGACCGTCAATTCAAAAGGAATCGGATTCCCCGCTTCATCCGGGATCTCCACCCGTGAAATATCGCCCGGCTTCAGGCCTTCCAGTTTTTTCAGATTGTCGCCTTTAAAGATACCATCGCCGACTTTCAAATACCTTTTTTCCAATTTCCGTCCAATCACCGGAACCCCGGATGCATCCAGCTCCTGCAGATCCCCAAGAATGAAATGTCCTTCTTTCGATCCATCTTCCACCGGATGAACCTCCGCCCGGGCGTAGCGAATTTCTTCGATGGCAGATTGAACGTCTTCCTCGTCACTCTGATACCGTGTCCGGGTCACTTTGAGCGAATTCTTCTTTAAGGCTGGGAGCGTAATATCAGGTTCAACTTCAAATTGGGCGGTGAAAGTCAAATCCGATTCATAGTGAAAATCCAGCGCTTTAATGGTCGCCTGATTAACCGGAGACAAATCCAGTTCATCCAGGGCCTTGATATAGGCTTTATGGAAGGCATCCTCCACAAAATTGGCTTCGATGTTTGGTAAATACTGGGCCAGAACTACTTTCCGCGGCGCTTTTCCGGGACGGAATCCGGGAATCTTCACACGTTTATTGAACTGCCTGACGGATTTCTCAAAATCGTCTTTCAACTCTTCCCAGGGAACCGTAATACTCAGTTCCCGGGTATAGGAATTAATTTCCTTACTATCTGTTTTCAATGGTTTTTCCTTTTAAAATGGGGGCAGAATTTACCCCACATCCCTTGGTGAACAAAGATTTCCGGGTTCAGACGTCAGGTACCGTAATCCGTCAGGAATAAGGCTCCCCGGTAAATATAGGTCATCCCGACAATCTGAACGATATGGTAGAGATCATTATGATTAAAATTCCGGTGCAAATCCCATCCGCTGACCTGAACGCCGGCAGCCATAAAACTGATCACGATTCCGATCGCGATTTTCCCGGCGCCCGGTGCCGACTGTCCCCAGGCGGAGTAGATCATAATCAGCAGAACAAGGATCAGGCTGGGGGCGTAAAACTTTACAACATTAATAAACCGCGGATCCCGGAGAATCACCACTGAATACGCCAACAGGGCCAGCAATGGCAGCCAGCGGAGCCATTGAACCATAGCATACGGAAAGGCACGATAAAATCCCGCCAGAATAAAGAAAAAACTTACCAGCCCAATGGACAGGGTGGTCCCTTTCCAGATCCAATCCCGAACGCCCTGGGGAAAATAGGGACCGACTCCATGACTGATCGCACCCAACAAAGACCCTACCGCAAGAAAACGGAACACCCAAACCCAATGCCAGGTTGTATTCATTAATGAGACACCAAACTTGCGGTTTAATTCGACAGAAAAATATACGGCAAACCCGGCGATGAGCAGATCGGTAAAGACGGTCATGGGTTCATAAATCATCGTTGACTCCTTAGACATGATAATTATTCATTGATCAATTGATTTAGTAACAGGATTCCATCCAGCAGGTTTACCAAACCATTGCCGTCATAATCGGCCAACAAGGTCTCATACCCCATCAACCCGTGGCCGTCATAGGCCGCATCCATAATACGAATTAAATCCAGGATGGAAAGGTTCCGGTCCATGTTCACGTCTCCCGGCTCCAGAATTCCGGGCATCGTCAGGGAATAATTTCCGGCCAGGGGACTGGTTTCCCGTCGACCGGAAGAGTCGGCCGCCACCCAGTGATAGGTAATGGTCACCGTCACCGGTGGTGGTGGTATACGGACTTCAAAACTATCATTTACCACATTGTATTCGACCGGAATTTCCTGCGGTGTCGCGCTGACTTCCGAATACCATTCCACTTTCAGTGAATCATCGATTAATCCCTGGCCGCTGTGGGGAACAATACGGGCACGTAAGGTCACCGTATCCGGTACCGTGGAATTTCCCGGAGGGATATGGAGGATTTCCAGCAATCCCTGGTCCGGAATTCCTTTGGCGCGGCAATGGAGCGCATCGGTGGAAACCCATTCGTTCCCGGCCGGCGGGTCCACCGGTACAATTGTATATTCCGGACAAGCCGCCTGATAGGATTCAATGGCCGCCTGATTATTGTCGCCACCCCAGGGAACCATGGGCACATAAATTTTATCATTCAGAATTAAGGAATTGGTATACGGTTCATTATTAGGAGTAAATACCCGCACTACCGTATACGGACGACCATAAGGGCCGTTCTGCGTTGCAAAATAGGACGCGACCGCTTCAAGTTCATCGTATTGAGCGTGACTGGGCGGAACCGATCGAATCAGGATTTTATCCGGGGAAAGGTATTTCCCCCAGCAATCTATGTGATCGATATAGGTGTTATTGGGATCGTCCAGAACATGATAGGTGTTGATACCGTAATACAGACCCATCTCTGTCAATATTTGGCTGGACGTCAAGGTGGGATTTTCTACATACACCAAATCGGAAGAAGCGGAAATTCCAAATCCGTCGGTCATGTAGTTTCCCCCGGCATGGATGATATCCGAGGCAAAATACGGGGAAGACAAATGATTCGCAACTTTCCAAGGGGCCAGATTATCATTGGGACGGGGACGATTATAAGTGAAATCAACGACACTGATGTCCCCGTTTCCGTCCACAACCCACCAGGGACCATAATCTCGTGTCCAATAACTGTCGGTTCCACCCAGAATAAATTCCACCTGGTCCATGTTCACACCTGCCGATTGGAAGGCGGAGATGGCTGCCGATTGCAGGGATGTAGTTACCAGGCAATAAACGATAACATCCTCGGCGAATTGCCGGACCAGATCCACCGGAATTCCCAGGGGATAGCGAATCAGTACACCCTGCATGCGTTCGAACTCCGGGATGTTCCGGATCGGAACCGGCGGTGGATCGGTGGAACGGGCAAACCTTCCGATTTCCTGTCGCCGTTCCCATTCCTGAACCGTAAAACCGATTGGTAATTCTTCCCGCTCCTGCCCGTTGGAATCGGTCCATACCTGGGGTGCCATAATGGGAGCACGCAAATTCGGTTGGGCGAATCCGAACCCAGCAATCATGATCAAGACCGATACCGATCGACGAAGAATACTGTTTTCTGTCCTGGTCATGCTTAAAATTCCAGCGTTACACCACCGACAGGCAATACCTTGTATTGCAGAATATTTTCGATGGTACCGTCAGCGTTGTATTGGAGATCCCAGATATTATCCCGGTTGAATACGTTTTGAATATCCACATAGGAGGTCATGGTTACCTTTTTAATTTGGACATGCCAGAGAATCATTAGATCAAAGCGCTGATAATACGGTAACCGCTCCGGGTTCAACTCTGCATCAGCGGAAACGTACCAGCGGCGCAGATTCCAGTTGTAGGATTTTTTTGAATACGGCTTCCCTCCGACATAGCGATACCGAAAGGATAACTCCAATTCATCGGCTCCCGCCCCGATTGTTTTCCCCAGGATTCTAATCCACAAGGGACGTTCTTTCAGCGGTTTGATTCCCGGTTTGCGGAAGGGGATTTTATAGCCCCCGATCAGATTAAATACATTCCGGAAGTCATATTCCAGTGGATAGGATTTCAACTCACCGGGAAAACGGGGATCTACGCCAAGCGCTGAATAA
>JAADFQ010000140.1 GCA_013152835.1 FCB group bacterium | reverse complement strand
GAAAACACCATGCTGATTTTTCGGTTTTTAACGCCCTGTATACGGTGATTCACCGCATGCCGCATAAAGCGGACTGGGCCCGGAAACAGTTGGCCGAATTCCTACTGTTTTGCTATCAGGATGAAGTGGACCCCCATACCGTTTACGGTTCCTACGCCGGGGCGTTTGGATACGGACAATTCATCCCTTCCAGTTTTAACGGATATGCGGTGGATTTTGACGGCGACGGTCGCCGGGAACCCTATGAATGGGAGGATACCATCGGCAGTGTGGCGAATTATTTACGGAAAAACGGCTACCGGCCGGGAGAACGTCAGTTTACCAGAAAGTCTTCGGCAGGGAAAGCCGTGTGGGCCTACAATCACTCGGAAAATTATGTGCGGGCCGTTCTGGAATTCCGGGAGGAATTAATGAAGGGATTGTGATCTTCCGGACAGAGTTCAGACCACACAAGTATAAAAAAACCCCCGTGAAAACGGGGGTTTTCATTTTCAAATAGAAGGTTAGCCTGCCAGACTTGCTTTCAAAAATTCCCGGTTCAACCGGGCAATGTTCACCAGGGATATTTCCTTGGGACATTCCACTTCGCAGGCACCGGTATTAGTACAGGCTCCGAATCCTTCTTCATCCATTTGGGCGACCATATTTCGCACCCGTTCCTTCCGTTCCACCTGTCCCTGGGGAAGCACGGCAAACTGGGAAACCTTGGCGGAGGTGAACAGCATTGCTGAGGAATTTTTACAGGTTGCCACGCAGGCGCCACATCCAATACAGGCGGCGGAATCAAAGGCCTCATCGGCAGCATTTTTGGGGATGGGAATCGCGTTGGCGTCGGGAGCACCGCCGGTGCGAACGGAGATATACCCTCCCGCTTCCATGATGCGATCGAACGCCGTGCGATCCACGATTAAATCCCGGATAATCGGGAAGGCCCGCGCCCGCCATGGCTCCACGACGATGGTACCGCCATCCGTAAAGGTACGCATGTGCAACTGACATGTCGTCACGCCTTTCAGGGGACCGTGGGCCCGGCCGTTAATCATCAGACCACAGGTTCCGCAAATACCTTCCCGGCAATCGTGATCAAATGAAATCGGGTCCTCGCCCTGTCGCACCAGATTATTATTCAGCATGTCCATCATTTCAAAAAATGACATATCGGAGGAAACCTGGTCCACATCATAAGACACAAATTCTCCCGGAACGGAGCCATTTTTCTGACGCCAAACTTTGAGTGTTACCTTCATTATTTGTAACTCCTCGTACTCAAGGTCACATTTTCAAATACCAATTCTTCCTTGTGCAGGACTTCCGGTTTTCCCACTTCCACGAATTCCCAGTTTGCGGAATACGTGTAATTTTCGTCATCCCGTTTGGCCTCATTTTCTTCCGTCTGGGATTCCTCGCGGAAATGGGCTCCGCAGGATTCTTCACGGTTTAGGGCATCCTGGGCCATCAGTTCTGCCAGTTCCATGAAGTCGGCTACCCGGCTGGCTTTTTCCAGTTCGGGATTATATTCATCCGTTTTGCCGGGAATCCGTACCTGTTTCCAGAATTCTTCGCGAAGGGCCGGAATATCGCTTAATGCCTTTTCCAGGCCGGTTTTATTCCGGGACATTCCCACATCGTTCCACAAAATCCGCCCCAACCGTTTATGCAGTTCCTCCACTGGTTCGTTCCCCTGAATACTCAGGAGTTGATTCAGCTTATCGTTCACATCGTTTTCGGCTGACCGGAAATTATCATGAGACGTATCCAAACTATCATGGGGTTTTTGTGCCAGATAACCCCCGATCGTATAGGGAATAATGAAATACCCATCGGCCAGACCTTGCATCAATGCGCTGGCGCCCAGCCGGTTCGCACCATGATCGGAGAAATTGGCTTCGCCCAACACAAACAGACCGGGAATCGAACTCATGAGATTGTAATCAACCCAGAGTCCGCCCATGGTGTAATGGGGAGCGGGGTAAATCCGCATGGGAGCCTGATAGGGATTTTCGCCGGTGATCTGCCGGTACATATCGAACAGGTTCCCGTATTTATCGGCGACCCATTCCTTGCCGTTGCGTTTAATCGTATCGGCAAAATCCAGATACACGGCCAGACCGGTAGCACCGACGCCATGACCTTTGTCGCACATTTCCTTGGCCCGGCGGCTGGCTACGTCCCGGGGAACCAGATTGCCGAAGGAAGGATACATTCGTTCCAGGTAATAATCCCGTTCATTTTCAGGAATATCGTTGGGGGGACGGTTGTCACCGGCCTTTCCCGGGACCCATACCCGGCCGTCATTTCGCAGGCTTTCGCTCATCAGGGTGAGCTTGGACTGATGTTCACTGCTGACCGGGATACAGGTGGGGTGAATCTGGGTATAACAGGGGTTGGCGAAAGCGGCCCCTTTTTTATGGGCCCGCCAGGCAGCGGTGGCATTGCTGGCCATGGCATTGGTGGATAAATAAAACACATTGGCATATCCCCCGGTAGCCAGAATAACGGCATCAGCAACGTGAGCGGTAATTTCTCCGGTAATCAGGTTCCGGGTGATTATTCCCCGTGCCAGGCCGTCCACAACCACCAGATCCAGCATATCCTGTCGCGGGTGGAAGTTTACCGTTCCGGTATGCATTTGCCGGATCAAAGCCGAATAAGCGCCGAGCAGCAATTGCTGACCGGTCTGTCCCTTGGCGTAAAAGGTTCGGGAAACCTGGGCGCCTCCAAACGACCGGTTATCCAGTTGTCCCCCGTATTCCCGGGCAAAGGGAATACCCTGGGCCACGCATTGATCGATAATATTATTGCTCACTTCTGCCAGGCGGTAAACATTCGCTTCCCGGGCGCGGTAGTCTCCGCCCTTGATGGTGTCGTAAAACAGGCGGAAAATGCTGTCGCCATCATTAGGATAATTCTTTGCCGCATTAATTCCGCCCTGGGCGGCGATGCTGTGCGCCCGGCGAGGGGATTCGTGGTAGGAAAACGCCTCTACCCGGTAACCCAATTCCGCCAGGGAAGCAGCGGCGGAGGCCCCAGCTAGCCCGGTTCCCACCACAATGATCGAATATTTTCGCTTATTCGCCGGATTGACCAGCTTCAGATTAAATTTATGATTGGTCCATTTTTCCGCCAGCGGTCCTTCGGGAATCTTTGCGTCAACGAAATTCAACATTTTAAAACCCTCCCTTCAGGAAGCCAAAATAGATCGGAATAGTAGCGAAGCCTACGGGAATGATGAGCCAAAAGAGCACTGCGATCGCTTCAATCAATTTCCCATATTTATTGTACCGGATTCCAAAGGTTTGAAAAGCGGACTGAAATCCATGGCGTAAATGAAAACCCAATAAAAACACGGCAACTAAATAGAAAATGGCATAGACGGGATTACCAAAGCCGATTTCGTTTCCGGTTACCACCTGGTAAAACTGTCCTTCTTCGTGATGTGTTTGAAAGGTGAACCAGATCGTCTGCAAATGGACGACCAAAAAAATGAAAATGATACTTCCGGTGACACCCATGAAGCGGGAAGAAACCGCGCTGACCGAATTGGCTTCATAGCGGGTATAGGATGTTTCTCCCGAGGATTTTCGATTGTTCAGGGTTAACTGGAGCGCATTCAGGATATGACCCAGGAAGATCAGGGTCAGTATGACTTCAATGAATCGAACCAGGGGTTTCAGACTGGATAAACCTTCCACATACGCATTGAATGCTTCCGGCCCGGCAAATAAAAACAAATTTCCCAGCAGGTGGATAACTAAGTACAGACAAAGCAACAATCCGGTGGTTGCCATGGTGATCTTTTTACCTACCGATGAGTTTATAAACTGGAAAAACCAATTCATTATTACCTCTTTTCTTCATTAAACACCGTAAAAAATTATCCTTTTTCATTCGATATAAAAAAGGGATTCCCGGGTCCTGAAAAATAATTCAGGGTGCAAAGATTACTTCGGCAGTATTCCTCGCGTAAAGACTAATTGGAGCTTAGCGGAAGTTTGACTTGCCTCCGAAAGGCCTTGCGTAGGGAGAAACTTCCGCAAAGTTGTATTGCTTGAGTTGACAC
>JAADFQ010000139.1 GCA_013152835.1 FCB group bacterium | reverse complement strand
GACGGGAATATTATCGCCCTGGCCGGAAATAACTGAACCGTAATAAGCAAAAAGTAAATATTTAATTTGGGACTAAACCAGTCGGTCATTCGTAGCTCTCTTGCTTGCCGTTCCAAGGCAGAGCCATGGAACGAGGGAACGGAGAGATTTAGTTTAGAACCACAAATTACGCGAATTGGATATTGATTGTTGGTTATTCGACATTGAACATTCAGGGACGTAATGTAGTATGGAACGCTTTTCCCCTCTGTGTTCTCGGTGATCTCCGTGGCAAAAAAGCCGAAAGGAAAAGTGCTTGATGTACCGAAGTTCGTTAAATAATTACTTATTACTCCTTACGCACCCGTTTCACGAAAATAATATCGGCCGGATTAATATAACCGCATCAAAGGTCCTGTGGTAAACAGGGGTGGCACGTACACACCCATCGTTCGGTAGAGTTCCGGCGGAATTCCGATATCACCTAAAAAAAGTTTCCCGAATCTTGCTTTCCGGTCCGGGACATCCATGCCCCGCTTGGGAAGGGCCAGGGTCAGGGTCGCTTCCGGAGACAAACGCAAACGGGCAAACCGTCCTTCATCGGATAAAAAACCGGAAGGGACATCCAGTGATACAATATGTGGGTTCTCACTGGCAATCATGTTGTTCATGAGGTCCGCCACGATTCCACGGGGTTCACCCTTTAGTTGATAGCCAACCAAGGCATCTACAATCAAATCGGCAGATGATAAAAGACCGTCTTTGGCTTCCGTCGCCTGGAGAATCGTCACGTTCAATGTTCGGAGCGTCACCAAACGGATTTTTGTGGCCGGTTTCAATTTTTCCTCCGATGAGGAAAGAATCACGGTGATGTCAGCGCCGCGATTGTGCAGATGACGGGCCGCCGTGAGTCCACCGCCGCCGTTATGTCCGCTTCCGGCACAGACGATAATCCGGGACGAGGATAAGGCAATCCGGCGGTCGGACAACAATTGTCCTGCCAGATCCGCCAGGTTTCTCCCGGCCAGTTCCATCATCTGGTCCAGGGAAATGTGATAATCCTCCACCATTAACCGGTCCACTTCCGCCATTTCACGGGCGGAAACCGTCGGCGGAAAGGGATCAGCCATTCCTGGACTGCAATGCCGCCAGAAGTTGTTGCGGGGATTGATATCCGGATTGACGGTAAGTGATATTTCCGTCGCTGTCCAGAGCCACGAGGGTCGGTAATCCGGATACTTTATATTTACGGGCCAATAAGATTCCCGAAGGAGTATCCACATTGACTTTGATCACAATATAGTCACGTAATCCTTCTTCCACCGTGGCATCGGAAAACGTATTTTTATCCATGGCGCGGCAATAATGACACCAGTCGGCATGAAATTTTACCAGGACGGCTTTATCAGTCGATTGCGCTTCCGCCAGGGCCTGTTTCAGGGACAGGTCGGAATAGATGGCCGGTTCAGCAGCCCAGGCCAGGGTCAGGATAACAAGTATCGGGAAAAGTTTTTTCATAAGAATCTCCGTTGTAAGGTTGATAGAAATTAAAGGGGCTTGACGGCGAAAACTGTCCGGGGACGGACAAAGTTCAGAATTGGGATGTATCCCGACCGAAAATCGTAGTCATGATCCAGTCCACAATGACTTTGATTTTATTGCGCCAGCGGACCAGTCGCGTAAGGTAGGCCGAGCGCCAGAAAAACCAGGCTAAATGTCCGCTGCCTTTGAACGTACCCGTATCCACCAGGGCCTGGTCTTCCCCCACATAGGCCATCATTCCCAGCATGCGGAATTTGAACGGTGTATCCGTTTTACCCGAATTAAACTGTTTCGCCAGGTATTTTCCCTGTTGCATGGCAACCTGAGCCGAGGCCGGGAGGGCCTTCCCTTCCACTACAGCACAGTCACCCAGTGCAAAGACCTGGTCCCGGTTCGGAATTTGTAAATGATCATCTACCAGAATAAAACCGTGGTGATCCTTGGGCAGGTCCAGCGCTTTCGAAAACCGTCGGGGAGCATTCCCGGTGGCCCAAAGCAGAATGCCGTAATCCACCCGTTCGCCGGACGCCAGATCAAGATAGGTCCGGGAAATCTTAGTCACGGCGGTTCCCAGACGAATATCAATATGTTGACGTTTAAAGAGCTGGTAGGCCCGTGTCCGCAACTTGGTATCAAAACTTCCCAGAATTGTGGGACCGGCTTCCAGCAGGGTAATGCGTACCTTTTGTTTTAACTGAGGATAGGTACAACAAACATCCTTTAGTAGAAAATCATGGATTTCAGCGGCAAATTCTATTCCCGTCGGACCGCCGCCCACAACCACGGTATGCAGGAGTCGTTTTTGTTCAGGCGCCTCGATTTGAGGCAGCGCCGCCATTTCAAAACGATTCAGGATTAAATTTCGCAGTTTTCGCGCATCCCATAATTCCTTCAGAAAACTGGCGTATTTGCGGACACCGGGAATCCCGAATGTATTGGGTGTGGCCCCGACACCGATTACCAGCGTATCAAAGGATACGGAAAACCGTTCCGGTGACTTCACCGCCTGGCAATGGACGACCCGGGCGTCAAAATTAATCGAAAGAGCCCGGGCGTGATAATAGGTAAGGCGGGGATTGATTCTGCGGATCGGTTCAATAATACTGCGGAATTCCAGGGTTCCCACGGCCGTGCTGGGAAGCAGGGGTGTGAACAGAAAATAATTTCTAGGACTAATGAGTACGACCTGGTGACGATTCATATCCAAGTCGCGGATTAAGCTGTAGGAACCGAATCCGGTACCCAGAATAACAATTTTTTTCATGCGTAAGTATCCTGATTGGCGGACAGCGCCGGATTCGGGACCGACCGGGAACCGGAGGGCAGCGTCAGGCAGAACAAGAACAATGGGTGTCGCGTCTTCATCCTGAACAATCAGCGGGAGGATTTTCCTTCCCGCTGATCAATCGGTTTCTCTTTTGGGTAGCGCTATTCAGTTGCGTCATTTCCTTTCAACAGGTAATAGAGTCCCGTGGCTAGAATCAGGGTCTGGAATTCCATGCCGCCCATGTTATTGGTTCCCGTACCCCAGCCGGCAGTAAAACTCCAGCCGTTTTCGGCGTGAAGCATGGTAATCGCGCCCAGCATTACGACTGCAAAAATGGCTCCGGCCACGCGGGTTGCCCAGTCCGGGCCAATGCCGCCCCAAAGAATCAACAGTCCGCCGGCTAATTCCATCATGGCCAGGATATAAATGAGTGCCACCGGCATGCCCATCATATCGGCCATGCCCTGTGCCATGGGAAATTTTCCATAGCCGTGGTACAGGAAAGTGATTGCCAGCGAAATACGCACCAGCCAGTGTGCATAGGGTCCCAGTTTATTTAATGTGTCCATACGACCTCCTTATTGGTGGTTAGACAAGATTTACGGGTTTGCCGAAATCAATTGATCCAACCGGAGTCGAAAACGATGGGGATTCATGGTTCCCAGGAACCAGAGCGAATCCTTGACCCACACCGCCGGAGTAATAAAACTTTGCCGGCCGGAGGGGAGTCCGTTTTCGAGATCCACATTGAAGATTTCCAAATCAATGTCCGGATAATCCCGCAACACCTGTTCCAGTTGCGCTTCTACTTTGCAGCACATGGAACAATCCGGTTGCGTAATCAATTGTACTTTGATTGTGTTTTCAGCATTCATACGGTCAGAGAGTACGCATTTCACCGTATGGGAATCTGTCACGGGGGAGACAATTCCCTAATCCGTCAACCATGCGGAGTCTTTCACATGGAATACCCGTCGTGAATAGGTAATTTTTTTCTGTTGGACCAGTTCATTTAAAATTGTATTCACGGTCTGCCGGGCAGTGGCGGTTAATTCAGCAATTTCCTGATGAGTCAGGAAAGGCCGGACCCGCCAGCCATCGATCATTTTCTTTCCAAAAGTTTTTACATACCGTTTGAGGAAGGACTCAATCCGTTCCCGGGCATTTTTAAAAACCAGGTCTTCGATATGGGACTCAATTTTCCGCAACCGGAAACCGATAAATTTATTGATACTTAACGTTAACGTAAGGGCCGGGTTGGAAGCCAGTAGTTCCTGAAACATATCCCGGTTAATTGAACAAATCAGGGCGTCTTCCACTACCTCGGCAATATTCTCATGGATATCCTGTCCTAATAAAGCGCTTTCTCCGAAAATTTCACCGGGACCCAATAACTGGAGGGTCATGCTGCGACCGTCTTCCGTAACCCGCGAGATTTTGATTTTTCCCTCCTTTAAGAAATAGATCGTATCACTGGGTTCTTCCGGAAAATAGATAATCTCCTTTTTTCCGCTGCGGGTCATCTTGGTTTTTTCATTCATTTCTTCCATCATCTCCGGTTTCATACCTTCCAGGAGATTGAAATTTTGCAGGTACCAGAGCTTGGTTTGTTCGGGCATGACAGATTATCCTTTAATTACGAACCAGTCGAAGAAGAGCGATTTCAGTTGGTGAAACATCTTTCCGGGGAAGAAACGGGTATTCCCGGAAAACAAAGTATAGGTGGGATCAACCGGTGGTCTAGGTTTCGTCCTGAATTTCCTTGGTTGAAATATAGGTGGGCTTTCCGGGCATAAAATCCTCATGATCCAAAACGGCAAAGCCATGGGCATTTCGTGTCGGACAGGTGTCACAGGACGGTTTTCCCGATTTTTTATGC
>JAADFQ010000138.1 GCA_013152835.1 FCB group bacterium | reverse complement strand
TTCCGTGGTGGGATTGGTTATCTTGCCCCGATTGGGTCGCGGCAGCATTTTTCCCAACCGGTGGTAATAGGAATTGAGCAGGTAATGATAACGTTCATCTTCGGGAACCGACCGGCCGTGGGACTTGAGTATATTGATGGCGAAAAACCAGCTCGTATGCCCCAGATTCCACCAGGGCGGACTCACATCAGGCATGGATTGAATTCGTGTTTCCTCGATGGATAGCGGTTCGGCAAGATTTTCCGATTCCCGGCGAATTTCCCGGTAACGGGTCAGCAGCGAAGATTGATCCATTTTCGTTCCTTTTATTTCATCCAATATAAAGATTTTGAAATGAGTAGAGCGATTCATTCCGCAGGCCGTAAATTAATTCTTCTTCATGTTCTCTTTTCCATCGTCAAACCAACCATCCACCGAATTCATTCACTATCAGGGACAACGCCCTGATTTCCATGCGGAATTCCTGAGAGATGTGGAATCGGGCCTCAGCGCAACCCCGAAAAACATCCCGTCACGTTATTTCTACGACCACACCGGATCGCAACTATTCGAAGCGATTTGCGACCTGAAGGACTATTATCCGACGCGCACCGAATTTTCGATTCTCAAGGAACTGACTCCGGAACTGGTCACGCGGTTTCATGAGTCCGTACCCATCGTTGAACTGGGTGCCGGTTCTTCCACCAAGACACAGGTCATTCTGTCGGCATTTGCCGCCCGCCTGGGGAAGGTGGATTATTATCCCATTGATATTTCGCCATCCATTTTGAATTCCTCCGGGAAACGGATTACCCGGGATATACCGGAAATAAACTATCACGGCATTGCGGCGGATTATCTGGAAGGACTGGACCTCGTTCGGAAGCTCCCGGGACCCAAACTGTACCTCTGGTTAGGGTCCAGCATCGGGAATTTTACCCCCGCAGCCAGTATCCGTTTCCTGTCACAGTTGCGGTCCGCCCTCCACCCGCAGGATAAACTCCTCATAGGTCTGGATATGGTGAAGGAGGAATCAATCCTGCTGCAAGCCTATAATGACTCCGAGGGGACCACGGCCCGGTTTAACCTGAATCTGTTAGATCGGATTAACCGGGAGCTGGGCGGTCATTTTGATTTGGATCGGTTTCGGCACCGGGCCCTGTACAATCGGGAGGCAACCAGGATCGAGATGTACCTGGTCAGCACAGAACGGCAGACGGTGGCGCTTGAGGCGTTGAACCGCAGGTTTACGTTTGAGGACGGGGAACCGATTCACACCGAGAATTCACAGAAATACACGCCGGACCTGATTCAGGAACTCCTGAGCCAATCCGGATTTCACCGGGAATCCATGTGGACGGATCCCCGGCAGTGGTTCAGCGTGGTCCTGGCGTCGAGGTCTTAATCCGGTTCTTTTTTCCGGATTTCTCCCGGGGACCTTTTTTCTTTTCTTGACCGGATTTTTTCGCCTGTTTTTCGTTATACAGTGTTTTGCGCAACTCCTGGCGTTCGCGGAATTGTTTTTCCCGCAGGTTCTGCCGTTCACGGAACTGCTTTTCCCGGAGGGTAAGCCGCGCCTCAAAGCCCTGCCCTTTCACCCGGGACATTTCGCCTTTTTGCTGCTGGCGTAATTGCTTTAATTCCGCCTGCTGACGGGATCGGAGTGCTTCCACTTTGGATTCCACGGCCCGCCGGACCTGGGATTTATCCCCAGCGCCGGTCACTTTGGTCTGGCCGATTCCCGTTTGTACCAGAAATACGACCGCGATCAGGATGATTCGTTTCATAAGAATATCCTCCAATACTCATCCGACGTTAATAAATAACCGGGAATGAATCCACTGTGAAAGCGGTTTCCTCCGGATCGGAACGGCTGCTTGCATTGATGGCCGACGATCCGGGATAATCATTGGATTTTATCGGAATAATGTGGGTAATATCCGGTTATAATGATCGGGGAATGCTTTTCATGGAAAAATTTGTCCAATGTCAGTATAATACTTTTTCTTTGAGCTGTATCCGGCACTACAGCAGGATAGAAACTAGTTAGAGTGCATTTAATCATGGTATTCTAATTAATGAAAACATCCAAATTATTTATCCTCTTTTATCTTGTAGTAAATATCGGTTGCATTACAATTACAGAACAGATGTTTCTTGTACCATCAAAAGAAATAAATATGAATATTTCCATCTCTCAAAGCTTTATTTCAGAAACGCTTGTGTTTCAATCACACGACGGGTTAGCTCTCAATGGGCTGTATCTGAAAGCGAAATCCAAACCTAAAGCAATAATCATACTACTGCGTGGAAATTTTGGAAATATGTTTTCAGATGAATGGATCAATATCTATAATAGTTTTTCAGATCAAAATGTTGACATCTTTACCTTCGACTATCGCGGATTTGGAAATAGTGAAGGAATACCCTCAGTTGACGGTATTATAAAAGATTCAGAATCTGCCGTTGAATATTTATTTAATAACTATACGACTGAAGTTCCAGTTTTCCTGTTTGGTTTATCTTTAGGAAGTTTACCTGCTATAAAGCTGGCACAAAATGAAAATATTAATGGATTAATCTTGGAAGGTGCTTTTAGTTCAGCAAAAGATGTTGTGAACTATTATCAACATAAGCACTGGTATGTAAAATTCAGATTAGATAATAATTTGGAGTTTGATTCAGTTAATGAAATTAGAACATATTTAAAACCTATGCTTGTTTTGGTAGACATAAATGATAAAGCATTGCCAGCCGGGATGAGTCAGAGATTATATTCAAATGCTGGTAGCGTTAATAAACAAATGGTCTTTTTCAAAAATAGTGGTCATTGTGAAGCATCAATAAGAGAGTTAGATTTATTTCAATCGACAATTGACAATTTTATTAACAATAGTTCAGGTGTAAGCCAAAATGCACTCTAACATGCGCTGTACCGGACGTGTGGGGCTGGTGGCATGAAATTTAAGTTTTGGAGATAAAATGAAGTGCAAACCAAGCAAAATGTTAATCGGCAGAAACCCACACGCCGGTAAGCTGTGCCGTTATGTTTCAAAAGACAAAGGCACACGCTGAATGAAGGAATGCAGATGGCCAAATTAACCGAACAGGAAAAACAGGAAATTATCCGCTTTTTGGAAGCGGACACGGATTTGCCGGAGAAATACCGCTTTCTGCTTTTCGAGGACAAGCGCGAGATCATCCGCGTCCGGAACCCCGAAACCGGTGACTATGTGTTCGAAAACGAGTGACAAAGCTTTCGCATCAGGAAAGACCGCTCGCCGGAATTGAAAAGCGTGGAGCATGAATGCTCCCCGTGTCGGCGCAAGATCGCGGTGAAGGTGGTGGATATTTTCGGCAATGACACCATGACAATTGTTGAGGTGACGGTATGAATCCACAGATTACACGGATTGACACAGATGGGAAGAAAGAAAGAGATCCACAGACTTACGCCATTATTGGTGCGGCAATGGCCGTGCATGGCGAATTGGGTAATGGTTTTCTGGAGTCCGTTTATCAGGCTGCATTGGAGAAGGAATTAAAATATCGGAATATTCCCTATGAACGCGAACTGCGTTTGCCGGTGCGATACAAGGGCGAATTGATTGGTGAGTATAGGACGGATTTTGTATGCTTTGAAGAAATCATCGTAGAATTAAAAGCATTAAAGGCCGTTACGGGGATCGAAAAGGCCCAAGTTATTAACTATCTTAAAGCTTCGAATCTTCACCGTGCGCTTTTAATTAATTTTGGCACAAGAAGTATGCAATACGAAAGAATCGTTTTTGACCTCAATCTGCGCAAATCTTTGCAATCTGCGGACGGAGGTGGAGTATGAGCAAAAGCAGAAAAATAGAAGTGCTGAGTCGGGAGGTTTCTGTGCGAACAGTGGAAGCGGCAGATTACATCTGCCTCACCGACATTGGACGTTACAAAGACGCGGAGCGGACCGATGATCTGATCCGTAACTGGATTCGGAACCGAAACACCATTGAGTTTCTGGGGATTTGGGAACAAATCAACAACCCGGATTTTAACCCCGTCGAATTCGACGGGTTTAGAAAACAAGCGGGACTGAACAGCTTCACAATGACGCCGAAACAGTGGATCGAGCGCACGGGGGCAATCGGTATTGTTTCCAAAGCGGGTCGCTATGGAGGGACCTATGCCCACAAGGATATCGCCTTTGAATTCGCATCCTGGATATCGGTGAAGTTCAAACTTTACCTGATCAAGGAGTTTCAGCGACTCAAGGAGACGGAGCAAAAACGGCTCGGGTGGGATATCAAACGCAATCTCGCCCGTATCAACTACCGGATTCATACCGATGCCGTCAAAACCAACCTGATTCCACCGGAGCTGTTACCCGAGGAGGTGAATGCCGTATACGCGGCCGAAGCTGATGTGCTGAATATGGCCCTTTTTGGAATGACTGCTAAGCAATGGCGGACTGCGAATCCCCGACGGAAAGGAAACATCCGGGATTTTGCTAACGCCGCGCAGTTGGTGTGCCTGGTAAACCTGGAGAACCTGAACGCCTTGTTTATTCGGGAAGGACTCCCCCAGGCGGAACGTCTCGCCAGACTCAATAAAACCGCTATCGAACAAATGCAACTGCTGATCCGGGATCAAACCTTCAAGCGGATCGAGGAGGGAAAATAATGGCAAGATTTCCGAAGCATCTTCCGGCAAGAATTATCTGGCCGTTCATTTCAAACTGGATTATGTGAACGCAGATGGTGACATTTCCAACTACTACCCGGATTTCCTGGTAAAACTGACGGATGGCCGGATTGTGGTTGTGGAAACTAAAGGCCAGGAAGATCTTGATGTACCGCTGAAGATACAACGGTTGCGTCAGTGGTGCGGTGACATTAACACCGTGCAGTCAGATGTAGTATTTGACTTTGTGTTTGTGAATCAGGAGGGGTTTGAAAAATATGCGCCGAAGTCATTTGAAAGTCTGTTGGCGGGTTTTCGAGAATACAAGGATGAAACCTAACAGGGCGCTGCACCGGACACCGATGCAGCGGGGCAGGCTGTGATGGGCTGGCCAGCCTACGCTTCGACTTTGGCTGACAGATGTCCTAAAAATGAGGATTTACCAGAAATGAAGCACAAACTAAGCAAAATGTTAATCGGCAGAAACCCACGCGCCGGTACGTTTTGCCGTTAGGCTAGAATAAAATATGAAATTACTGAGCTTTGACATAGAGATATCTGATATTTTCGAGTTGGGTATACATGAAGATATGGAAAAGTATGCACCGTTTCATATTTCGGTTGCGGCAACTGCCATTCATGACGGGGAGGAACGGGTGTGGTACTCAGAGGATGAGGAAGGTTGTCCTGCGTTGAATATGACGCAGCAACGGTCGCATGAACTCCTGGAGTATCTTGACGATATGCAGCAAAAGGAATTCATGGTCTGCGCGTGGAACGGCTTGGGCTTCGACCTAAAATGGATCGGATATCAAGCCAAAGACATGGCCCTCGCCGCTCGTATCGCTCTGAATAGTTACGATCCTATGTTCCAGTTCTTCAATCAGGCCGGTTTCCCCGTCAGCTTGGCTAAGGTGGCCCAAGCTATGGATATTTCGCAAGAGAAGCTCATGGATGGTGCGGACGCACCGAAGGAGTGGCGCGCAGGAAATTATCAGAAAGTAATGGACTACTGCCTCGGGGATTGCCAGATGACCAACCTTATTACACTCGCCATATTGAAGGCTCACCAGGTTCGATGGGTGACAAGCAAAGGGTACATCAGTTCAAAGTATATGCCACGCCTCAAACCGGTAGAGGAAGTTATCCGGGATCCAGAGCCTGACCAGTCTTGGATGGATACACCAATACCGAAGAGTAAGTTCTATAAATGGGTTCAGGATGTAACAGATGTGAAGGCATGAGTGAAGATCTGATTCTCAGATGCTACACCATATGCGTCAAAGCCTTTGCCCCACCGATGGAAAGGACTGGATCCCGACAAGTCGGAACCGACGAGAATTGCCATTCGTCAAACGCCTGCGCTGCTCCGTTCGCGTCCATTATATGTAACGAATAGGATATCCGGATGTCATCAGATTTAAGTTTTGTCGAATTTGTCGTAGAGCAGATACAAGATTCCGGGGTAATCCGATACAGAAAAATGTTTGGCGAATATGTACTCTATTGCAATGACAAAGTTGTAGCTCTTATATGCGACAACCAGTTGTTTGTGAAACCAACAAATGCAGGAAAGTTATTTATTGGCAAAGTCATTAAAAAGCCGGCCTATACAGGAGCGAAGTCATCTTTTCTTATCGAAGATCAGATTGAAGACCGAGACTGGATTAGCAACTTAATAAGCATAACAGAAAAAGAACTGCCGACCCCCAAACCAAAATCCAAGAAAAAGAAAACCAAAAGAAAATCAAAATGAAGTTAAATTGTGTAATCATATATGTTGACGACGCTGTTAAAGCGACAAAATTCTATGAAAAAGCATATGACATGAAAAATGGAACCCCACGCCTGCGTCCCAAAACGCACATTGACGTGCACGGGAAAACCCCGTGGCGCCTGACAAAGTACACCCATAAGGCGACATCCCGATCGCGGAGTGGTTTTCTCAATATCGGGGAAAAATAACCAGAAAAAAACGTAGTACCCCTAAAATGATAGAGATATAGTGGAAGTTGGAATTAAAGATGCCATCGCTCGAAGCGATGGCATCTTTTTCACACATTGCTCCTGTCATTCAGGGGAAGTCCCGCTGGTTGTCGGGACGACGGAAAATCTCAGACTCAGGTAGGAAAAATACAGTGAATGATGCGCGACTCTCCGCCTTACGTTATCCTACGGCTCAGTCAGCGGATTGATTTCCCGCTCATACCACCAATCCTCCAATTGCAGGTAGGCTCGCAGCGCTCCGGCGGTCATCATGCGCAACGGTTCCGGCGGCCAGGGAATCACCCGGGGATTGACGAAAGGACATTCCAGCAATTCACTTTGACGTTCCAAAAGCAAATCCCGAATGGCTTGCGCGTTGCGATGACTCATGGAAACACCGTGCCCGATGCAACCGACGCTGTAAATCGCCCGTTCATCGCCGATATATCCCAGCGCCGGACTCAAATTCATCGTCACCGAGAAAGGTCCGCCCCAACGATGCGTAACCTGCACACCTTTCAACGACGGAAACAACCAGACCAGATGTTCCTCCAGATGACGCCAGGCATCCCGGTCCGAATCGCCGTAAAGACTGTTCGCCCAAGTTAACCCCACCGGTCCGCCACCCAAAACAATGCGCTGATCGGGAGTAAGCCGATAGTAGTGAATCAGATTTCGGGCGTCTTCAATTCCTTCCTTACCCTGCCAGCCAATCGGTTCCAGTTGACGATCGGATAAGGGTTCCGTAGCAATCATGTAGGTAAACGCCGGGACTTGTTTCCGTTTCAATTGGGGAAAAAGGTGGGAATAACCGTTGGTGGCAAAAACCACTTTTTCAGCCGTTACGCTACCGCGAGGCGTCGTAATCGTAAATTGAGGTTGCGAAGTGATGGTAACCACCGGTGAGTTTTCATAAATCCTGACTCCCCGCCGTAATGCCAAATCCCGTTCGGCACGGACCAGCTTAGCCGGATTAATCAACAACAGACGTGGTTCCCACATTGCTCCCAGATATACCGTGGAATCCACCCGCTGACGAACTTCCTCCGGGCTAATCCAGGTGATGTCGTCGAACCCCAACTCATTCATCAGTTTCACATCGTGCTGAATACGTTTGATATAGCTTTGAGTAGTGGCCGTTCTCAGAAATCCCGGCCGGATCATATCGCAATCCAGATTTTCCGCATGAATCAATTCTTCCAAACCGTCCACGGCTTTCATCATATAGCCATGGGCGCGCCGGACATAATCCTTGCCGCGCAACATTGCGGTTACACCAAATCCCAATCCCACTACCGTCATGGCAAAAGATCCGTTACGACCACTGGCACCATAACCGACGGTTTTGGCTTCCAATAAAGCCACGTTGAGATTGGGATCGGCTTTTTTCAGTTCAAACGCTGTCGCCACGCCGGTAAAACCTCCGCCGATGATGGCCACATCAACCGAAACATGCTCTTGCAGATCGGGTTGAGGATGGTAGTCCCCGAACAGGTCCAACCAAAGCGACAACGGCGAATCAGGTAATAATGGTATCGACATTTTACACCCTCCCAGGTTGATTCGATTTAATTTGATATTTCAGTAAAATTACAATCGTTGGCATCCCTGATTTCGTACCATCTTCCGAAGGTTCGAATCCATGATTCAACCAGGGTGTTTTATCAACGTTTGATTGAGGAAAAGCCATTCAATAATTGGTCTGCGTTTAATCAGGACAATTTACCCTGAAAGACAACTATTATTCCCCCTTATTTCACGGCATTGTGTCCCTTTGTGAACCTATGAATGAATCCCGTCAGGGATGAAATGTTTTAACCAATCATAATAGGAAAGCATCCGTCCCTGACGGGCCATCCAATTTTTATTCCATTGAAATTGTTATATGCGATTATCCATCGCCGTTTTAATATCTATCCCCGGTTTAATTAAGAGACTCCAAAATCCGCTGGTGAGATAAATCGAAACAATCCTGAAGGGAAAGTCTTATATTATTATGAACTGAATAACGGGTCTGATCCGGATTTAAAAGATACATCCTGAAAAGAGAAACCGGTTATGGATAAAGACAATACTCAATATGATGTTATTGTAAAATATTTATTTGATAAAAGAGGAGTTAACTTCCAGGGCAACCGTCCGTCGATGGTGGCGCGTCGGATCAAGACCCGCTTACGAAAAACCGGACATAGCACCGTCCGGGACTATTTTGCATATTTACGGCAGCATGACGAGGAATTATCCAATCTTATTGATGCGCTTACAATCAACGTCAGCCGTTTTTTCCGCGATACACTGGTATTCGACACGTTTGGAAAAATTATCCTCCCGGCCCTGATTCAGGAAAAGCAAATGGATCAGACCCTGCGCATCTGGTCGGCAGGCTGCGCCACGGGAGAAGAGCCCTATTCAATTGCCATATTACTCCATGAATATCTTAAAAAAGAGCTGCAAGCTTTCAATCTGTCCCTGTTCGCCACCGATATCGACAGTAAGAGTCTCGCGTACGCCCGCCAGGCAAACTATGCTCTTGAAAGCGTTCAAAACGTATCCGTAAATAGACTGCATACGTATTTTGAAACCGGTCAGGATGGATATCGCCTGAATCCTGAAATCAGAAATATGGTTTATTTTTCACATTTCGATTTACTCTCCGCCAAACATACGGCCCCGCCGGAAAGTGTCTTCGGTGATTTTGATGTCGTATTCTGTAGAAACGTATTGATCTATTTCAGTGCTGACTTTCAGAAAATGATCTTCGATAAAATATACCGCACTCTCAAGAAGCATGGAATTCTAGTTTTGGGAGAAGCCGAAACGATTCCCGAAAAATTTAACGGCCGATTCAGGAAAATAACCGCATACTGCAAGATGTACCGGAAATCAGAGTGACACTGCATTCGGTTTCAGAATTGAGGCGATCATGAAATTAGGAAATATAAGAATTGGGTACCGGCTGGGTCTTGGATTTGCCGCCATCCTGGTGTTAACCGGTATATTGGGATTTATTGCCCAACGCGATGTAACCGCTATCTGGCGTCTTACCGAAGAAATGTACAGACATCCTTTCACGGTTGCAAAAGCGGTGAGAGATATCCGAACCGATATTATCGCCATGCATCGTTCGATGAAGGATGTTGCCCTGGCCGAAAATGGCGATGAAATAAGGACTGCCAAAACAAAAGTGGACGAACGGGAACGACAGGTATTCAAATCGTTTGATATCGTATTTGACCGCTTTTTGGGCGATATGAGCGAAGTCCGGGATGCGTATGATACTTTTGTCAATTGGAAACCCATTCGGGACGAAGTTATTCAACTGCGGCTAAGTGGAAAAAAGGAACAGGCGGCGGCCATAACCAAAGGAAAAGGGGCCGATTATATTGCGAATCTGGATCAGAAAATTCTGACAATGATGGCTTTCGCCAATCAAAAAGCGGAAAGCTATTACACCGATGCACAGATCATTAAAGATGAAACCATCCGTAATACAATCCTGATCTTATCCGCAATTGTTCTGTTGAGTCTACTGGTGGCTTTTATGATTACACGGAGTATCACAAAACCGTTGGGTTCCATGGTGGAAACATCAAAAAAATTCGTTCGCGGAGACTATTCGGTTCGGAACAAGGGTCTCACAACGGATGAAGCGGGAACCCTCGCCAGAGCAATCAACGAACTGGCGGATTCAATCGAATCGCGTATCGGTGTGCAAAAGGGAATTACCGAGGTATCCAAATCGATGATCGGAAGAGTTTCTTTACAGGAATTTGGAAAACGATTGTTAAAACGATTGATGAACAGCACGGAAGCGAACATGAGTGTTTTCTACATCCTGGATAAAACCAAAGCGAAATACACCCATCTTACCGCTATCGGCGCCAATGAAGAATTATTGAAACCATTCAGCGCTGAGAATCCGGAAGGCGAATTCGGCAAAGCCGTGACAACGAAAGAAATTTCTTATATCCGGAATATTCCGGAGGAAACGATATTCAAGTTTATTACCACCGCCGGAGAAGTGATACCAAAAGAAATTATCACGATTCCGATCACTGTGAATAATACCGTGGCGGCGCTTATTTCCCTGGTTAGTGTCCATCCTTTCAAAGCCGAAAGTATTGACATTATCAAACATTCCATGAGTGCAATTAACACGTCCTATTCCGAGTTACTGGCCAATGAGCAGACCAGGGTTCTTGCCGAAAGTCTTTCCCGATCCAACGAGCAACTGGAGGCACAAACCGAAGAATTACAGTCTCAAACAGAAGAATTACAGTCCCAAACAGAAGAATTACTGCAACAGACCGAAGAATTGGAGGAGTCCAACCGGGAGTTAGACCGTCAGAAGAAATTTGTGGAAGAAGCCAACCGGCTGAAGAGCGAGTTTCTTTCCAATATGAGCCATGAACTGCGCACACCGCTGAATTCGATTCTTTCGCTGTCGAAAGTTCTGGCGCTGCAAACCGCTGACCGGCTAACGGAAGAGGAAGCCGATTACCTGAAAATCGTGGAGCGCAACGGCCGGCATCTCCTGGAGTTGATTAATGATATCCTTGATTTATCCAAGATTGAAGCCGGTCAGATGGAAGTACAACCAATCGGTTTTTCACTGGCAGAGCTGATAGAAAATACAGTTGAAACGATCAAACCACTGGCGGATGGAAAGGGAATTACCATAGACACCAAATTACCCGAAAAGCTCCCCCAGGTGACCACGGATGAATTTTTAGTTCATCGGATACTTCAAAATATTATCGGAAATGCGGTAAAATTCACTGAAAAAGGCGGCGTTTCCGTCACAATAAAATTCAATAAGGATCAAGTATTTATTGTCGTAAAAGATACCGGCATTGGAATTCAGGCGGAAAACCTGCCGCATCTCTTTGATGAATTTCGCCAGGTGGATGGAAGCCCCTCCCGCAGGTTTGAAGGGACCGGTCTGGGGTTAGCGATCGCCAAGCGATCTGCAATTCTGCTGGGCGGCGATATCCTGGTGGAAAGTACGGTGGGAAAAGGTTCAACCTTCACGATAATCCTGCCGACTCAAATATCGGGGAAGCATACTGATCAGGATAGGGCCTTTTCGTTACCGGCGGTAAAAGCATCCGGCGAATCCTTGGCCAGGGAGCCGATCCGGTTACTACTCGTGGAGGACCAGGAACCCATCGCGCTGCAATTAACGGCTTTTCTCAAACAAGCCGGATACAAGGTAGCCGTGGCCGGTGATGGCCGGGAAGCGATCGATTATTGTCAGACAACCATCCCGGATGGAATGATTCTGGACCTTATGATGCCTGGAATGGATGGTTTTCAGGTTCTGGAAATACTCCGCAACCAAAAAGCGACAGCGCATCTTCCGGTTCTGATTTTAACCGCAAAAGATCTGACCAACACCGATCGGAAGCGGTTACGCGCCTATAAAATCCGGCACATGGTACAAAAAGGTGATATCGATCAGGCCGCCTTCCTGAAAAAGATTGAGGCCATGTTCAGAGCGAATGAGAAGCTCTCCGACCGGTCGGTAAAACGGAATCGGCAAGGTATTGAATCAGACCGGCCAAGCATACTGATCGTGGACGATAATCAAGATAATTTAATTGCTCTAAAAGCGTTACTCAAGTCCGATTATACTATCCTTGAGGCCGTTAACGGCGAGGAAGGGCTCCGAATGATTGAGAAACATCATCCGGACCTGGTATTAATGGATATCATGCTGCCCAAAATGGATGGTGTTACCGTATTGAAAAAAGTTCGTGAGGATAAAACGCTGGCCGACATTCCGATGGTCGCGTTAACCGGCAAAGCCATGAAGGGCGATCGAGAACAATTGCTGTCTGCGGGATTCGATGATTATATTTCCAAACCGGTTAGAATTGAAGCTTTATCCGCGAAAATAAAAAGCCTGTTGACTCAAACGCTGTAAATGAATTTCGTTAAAACCAATGGCAATCATGAAGACGGTATAATACGATTTCCAATATTCGAGTTGAAAAAAGGAATAACGCCATGATGAAAATCCTTGTAATCGACGATAATCAAGATAATTTAACGGCTATTAAAGGATTGCTGAAATCATTTCGGCCTGAATACGTGGTGCACACCGCCGAATCCGGAGCTGCCGGTCTTAGACTGGCCAAAGCTGAAAAACCCGACACGATCCTCCTGGACATTAAAATGCCCGAAATGGATGGTTATGAAACCTGTCAACGGTTCAAAGAAGATGATGAGCTGAGACAGATACCGATCATTTTTATTACGGCTGCCAAAACGAGCCCGGAAGATCGGATAAAGGGATTACAACTGGGTGGCGATGCCTATTTATACAAGCCAATCGATCATGGGGAGCTGTTGGCTCAGATTGAAGTCATGCTCAGGATTAAAAAAGCGGAAGATCAATTGCGAACGGAGAATAAAACCCTGGAAGACAAGGTCAATGAACGGACCCGTGAATTACTGGAATTGAATGCCAAGTATCTTGATTCATACGAGAATGCACCGGACATGTTTGTTTCGGTTGATGCGAGAACGGCCAAAATACTTCGTTGTAACCGGACCTTGACCCGGGCTCTTGGATATGCAAAGAAAGAGATTATTGATCAACCTGTATTTTTCATCTATCATCCCGATTGCTATGAAGAAGCGAAAAGGTGCTTCCGAAAATTTACGGAAACCGGGGACATTCATGACACCGAATTGCAATTAAAGCGAAAAGACGGCAGCAAAATTGATGTCAGTTTAAATGTGTCGGCTGTCCGGGATGATAAAAACAATATTCTGTATAGCCGGTCAATATTGCGCGACATTACCGAACGCAAACAGATGGAAGAGGCGTTAAAGCTGACCCAATTTGCTGTAGAAAATATTTCGGACGCGGTTTATTGGATGGGTCCGGACGCACAATTGGTGTATGTAAATGCAGCCGCCTGCAAAGCTCTGGGCTATTCGCGCGAGGAATTACTATCCCTGTCCGTCCATGATATAGACCCTGAATTCCCTCGAGAGGTTTGGTCCAAGCACTGGCGGGAACTCCAACAGAAAAAAACTTTTATTTTCGAATCGGTTCATCAAAAAAAGGATGGCAGCATCTTCCCGGTTGAAATCGCTGTCAATTATATTCAGTTTGGAAGGCAGGAATATAACTGCGCTTTTGTACGGGATATCACAAACCGTAAACAAACCGAGGAGAAATTAAAAGTCCTTCAGGAGTTTGCCGGCAATATTATCAAAAGTTCATTGAATATGATAATAACCGTAGATGTCCGTCGTCATATCACTGAATTTAATCCGGCGGCTGAACGTGTATTCGGTTATTCCCGGAAGGAAATATTGGGAAAACATATCAATATCCTTTATGCCAGCGAGGAAGAAGGACAGATTATTCACGATAAGACCTTGGAAAACGGTCAACATGTGCAGGAAGTACTGAATAAGCGTAAGAATGGAGAGGTATTCACGGCCCTGGTAGCATCATCCACCCTTACGGATAGTCAGGGGAAGCTGGTTGGTGTCATGGGTATCTCCAGTGATATTTCCGAACAGAAAGAAACGCTTAGTAAATTGAAAGAGAGCGAGGAAAAATTCCGATCCATAACCAATTCGGCCGTGGATGCCATCATTTCCATTAATTCCGAAGGTTTCATTCAAACCTGGAACCAGGCCGCCAAGAATATGTTTGGGTATACCTCATCGGAAATGATCAATAAAAATTTACTGAATATCATTCCCGGAAAATATAAGGACAAACATAAACACGCAATCACCCACCTTAGCACCACTGGCCAGCCCCGGTTGGTAGGCCAAACCATTGAGGTGTCTGCACTTCGAAAAAATCATTCGGAATTCCCCTGTGAATTATCATTATCAAGCTGGGAAATAAACGGGAAACGTCATTACACCGCCATAATTCGGGACCTGACCGAACGGAAACGGGTTGAAGAAGAACGGGAACAGGCCCTCTTTGAGGTTCAGAAAGCCAATAAAGTAAAGGATTTATTCCTGGCCAATATTTCCCATGAAATTCGGACTCCGCTGGTTTCTATTCTGGGTTTTTCGGAAATTATAGAGCAGCGTTTTAAGAATAACCTCGGACCCGATGATCAGGAATATTTCCATATCATCCGGAAAAGCTCCCAGCGCCTGATTAACACGGTACATGAAATTCTTGATATCGCCCAATTCGAAGCCGGTACGATTTATTATAAACCGCAACCAATCCAGTTGTTCAAAACCATAGAGTGGATTTACACGGAGTTCAAATCGCAGGCAGAGGAAAAAAACCTTGGTTTTACGTTTGAGAATACGATCCGGGATAAAGTCGTTTTTATTGATGAACCTACCACGGTGAAAGCAATCTCAAATATAGTAAAGAATGCGATCATCTATACGGATACCGGAACCGTAAATCTATTCCTGGAAGAACAGTCCGATAAGATTGTGCTGACCATTCGCGACACGGGAGTAGGTATGAGCCCGGAATACATGGATAGATTATTCGGTCTCTTTTCGCAGGAAAGTACCGGATATAATAAAAAATATCAGGGATTGGGTTTGGGTCTCGCCATCGCCAAACGATACCTGGATATCAATCATGTGGCCATTGACGTAACCAGCGCAAAAGGTGAAGGCACTACTTTTCGGTTATTCTTCCCCCAGGCGGATCCATCCATCCGGGAATCTCACGAATCGGCCCGAACCGTACCTTCCACACGACGCAAACCGGCGAAGGAAAAACCATTGGTTCTACTGGTAGAGGATGATGAATACAACCGGAAAACGATAAATATATTCCTCAGTCCCACCTATCAAACCTGTATGGCTACGTCCGTAGCGGAAGCGAAAGAACAGCTTACCGCACATGATGTGGATTTGATTCTCCTCGATATTTCATTGGAAGGCAATGAAGACGGTCTGGAGCTGGTTAAATATTTACGGGCATCCCACCAATGGAAAGAAATACCGATTGTTGCGGTGACCGCCCACGCCTTACCGAAAGATCGAGATAATTGCTTGAATGCCGGATGCAATGATTATGTAAGCAAACCCTTCAATACCCAAAAATTGCTGAAAGTAATTCGTAAATACATTTAATACGGACCAGAGCAATTATCAAGTCCTGTAAGGTCAGGAAAATAAATCCAGGGGTCCCGATTTCCGACTGTTTTTCTTAATCGGAGTGTTGATGTTGTTTTTCCCGATTTACCAGATTCATATCCAGGTATTTTTTCCGTAGTTTTCCGTTATGAATCCAGACCTTCCGTCCATACCCAATCCGATCATCCTTGACTGTCAGGAACTCAGCGTTCAGTTTGACGACGTTGCGGCCCTGACCCGCTTTTCCCTGCAGGTTGAACGGGGAAACACGGTGGTTTTGATTGGTCCCAGCGGCTGTGGTAAATCGACGGTTCTGCGGAGCATCATCGGCTTAATCCAACCGGACCGGGGACAAATTTCACTCCTGGGCGAACAGATCTGTCCCGGCAGTGGTTCCCGCACTTACCGGAGCAGAATCGGATATGTCATTCAGGAAGGGGGACTGTTTCCCCACCTGACGGCCGGTGAAAACCTGTCGCTCCCCGGACGATATCATCACTGGAACGCTGAGCGTATTTCCGGGCGAACCCGCGAACTGCTGGACTGGCTTCGTTTACCCCGTTCGGTGATTGACCGTTATCCCGGACAACTTTCCGGCGGCCAGCGTCAGCGGATTTCCCTGGCCCGGGCCCTGTTTCTGGATCCGGACCTGTTGCTCATGGATGAACCCCTGGGCGCCCTTGATCCCCTCATTCGCGCTGAATTGCAAAGTGAATTACAACGGTTATTCAATGAACTGCAAAAAGCCGTGGTCCTGGTCACGCATGACATGAATGAAGCGGTCTATCTGGCGGATACGATTATTCTGATGCAAGCGGGAATCACTGTCCAAGCCGGTCCGCCCAAAGCATTGATCCGTCATCCGGCTACGTCCTTTGTCCGGCAATTTATTCAGGCCCAGGAGCGGCAATTTTGAATCGTCTGAAACCCACCATACTGCTGATTCTGGCGCTGGGTCAGCTTGGGGCTCAGCACGATCCACTCCAGGTGGGATCGAAAAAATTTACCGAATCGGTTATTCTGGGAGAAATCATCCGCACAACCCTGGAATCCCGGGGAATCCCGGTCAGACACCGGCGGGAAATGGGGGGAACGCGAATTCTCTGGAAGGGGCTTCTGCACGGCGACCTGGATATGTATCCCGAATATACGGGCACACTTAAAAAGGAAATTTTCCGCGAATTCGCTTTTTCCCATCCCGGACAACTGGACTCCCTGCTGGCCGAACATGGTATTCGGATCGTGGCCCGGCCGGGATTCAACAATACCTATGCTCTGGGAGTGAAGCAATCAACGGCCAAAACCTTCCGGTTGGAAACCATCTCCGATCTGGCGGATCATCCCGATCTGCGGCTGGGATTTACCAATGAATTCATGGATCGCGGCGACGGCTGGCCGGGTCTCCGGGCCGCGTACCGCCTCCCGCAAAAAAATGTCCAGGGTCTGGATCACGACCTGGCCTATCGCGGACTGGAAGCGGGATCGATCGACGTGATCGATCTGTACTCCACCGATGCGGAAATTGATTATTATGGTCTGACGGTGCTCCGGGATGACCGGAAGTATTTCCCGGAATATTCAGCAGTGATTCTGGCGCGAATGAATGCTCTTGAACGCTATCCCGAATTGGGACCGGTCCTGGATAAATTGACCGGAACCATACCGGCAGAAAAGATGGTAGCCATGAATTCGGCGGTGAAAATCCACCACCAATCTGAATCAGAAGTCGCCGCTGATTTCGTCAACACAACCTTTCACCGGCAGGTCATCGCCCATACAGAAACCCCTTTTGAGCGAATCCGGACCCGCACGATTGAACATGCCTGGCTGGTCTTGCTGTCGCTCACGGCCGCCATTCTTATCGCCCTGCCCTTAGGCATCCTGGCGGCCCGGTTTGCCCGGTTGGGTCGGGTAGTCCTGAGTATCGTCGGTGTCATCCAGACGCTTCCCTCCCTGGCCCTGCTGGTGTTCATGATTCCGTTCTTCGGAATTGGGAGCTTGCCCGCCGTTATTGCTTTGTTTTTGTACAGCCTGCTCCCGATTGTTCGGAATACACATACGGGATTGACCACGATTCCCCGGGACCTGCAGGAATCGGCCTTTGCTCTGGGACTTTCTTCCCGGTTTCGTCTGCGGGTGATTGAACTCCCTCTGGCTTTGCAACCGATCCTGGCCGGTATCAAAACCGCGGCGGTGCTGAATGTGGGCACTGCCACCATCGGCGCCCTGATCGGCGCCGGAGGATACGGTCAACTCATCCTGACAGGTATCCGTCTCGATAATATGGGTTTAATTCTGGAAGGAGCACTTCCCGCTGCCCTAATGGCAATTCTGGTCCAGTCCTTTTTCGATTTTCTTGAACACCGCCTGGTTTCTCCGGGATTAACATTAACTTCGCAAAAAGATTGAATCGAATCCCGAATATGTCCGTGACGGGACGTTTTTTCCTGGTTACCGGGCTTAAGTTCTTCCTTAATTCGGAGGTATCATGAAAGCCATTTGGAATCATCAAGTATTGGCGGAGAGCGCCGACACCATTATCGTAGAAGGGAATCACTACTTTCCCCCGGAATCCATAAACCGAGCGTATTTTCAGAGCAGCGACTCTCAAACGGCCTGTCCCTGGAAAGGACTGGCATCGTACTATTCCATCGTCGTTGACGGACAGGAAAACACAGATGCGGCCTGGACCTACCGCAATCCTTCGGCCCCGGCCCAAAAGATTAAAAACTATGTTGCTTTCTGGAAAGGAGTTCAGATCCAACCATGAAAACGCAAGATAATACAATACCGAAAGGTTTGAAAACATGGTTTCTGATTCATTTCTGGGTGGATATTGCCTTTGCGCTACCCCTCATGATTGCGCCGGGATTTTCCATGAGATTGTTTGGCTTTCCGGTGGTGGAACCCCTGGCAACCCGACTGGTGGCCGCCGCATTGATTGGTATCGGGGGTGCATCCTTCCTCAACCGGAATGCAGGCGTGGAAAGCTACCGATCCCTGTTGAACCTGAAATTACTCTGGTCCTCCGCCGCATCCGTGGGGATTCTCTGGAGCATCCTGGAACGCTATGTGGTGCTCTGGTTCGGCTGGTTCATTCTGGCGGTTTTTGTAGGTTTCTTCTTTATCTGGCTGAATTTCCGGATGAAGCTGCCTCCGGCTCAACAAGACTGATATCCAGGGCCTCGCCCCGACGAACACGAATCAGGAAACCCAGCGCAATGATTAATGTGACGGCACCATAGATAAAGGCCATGCGATAATTGTTGTGAAATAGTTCGATGATTTTTCCCGCCAGGATTGGCCCAACAATGGCGGACAACTGGGAGGCCACATAATAGAGTCCGGTATAGGACCCCAATTTATCCTGAGGAGCCATGTCCAAAACCATAGGCAGCGAATTCACCAGAATCAGGGACCAGGCAATGCCGCATAAGGGCAACAACAGTTTGGCTTGAAAGGGCGTCGTCATTTGCGATCCCACGGCGAGCAACAGGGCGAAAAAAACAATCCCCGATCCAATCGATCGTTTCCGTCCCCACTTCCCTCCGATCCATCCGCTCACCGGTGAAAAAAGAATGATGGCCAGGGAAAAATAGGCCAACAGGAAGGTGGCCTCTCCGCTATCCAGATTCATCGTATTGACGGCAAAACTGGTGAAAAATACTTCCAGTGCATTGTATCCCAAGAACCAGAAAAAGATGGACCCGAGAATCATGGGCACCGAGGAATCCTGGAGGATTTTTAGTGTCCGCAGTTGATCTAAAAAGGACGCCTTGTCATTTTCTCCGTACGATTCCGGTTCTGTCGGCTCCCGAATAAAAACCAGCACAATGAGAATCCCGGCCAGCATGGTCAACCCGCCGAATAGGAAAGGCGCCGATGGAGAAAACTTGAATAACAGCCCACCGACGGCGAAAGCGAGCACACCGCCGACGCCCCCCATGAGGTTAATCATCCCGTTCGCCTGGGAACGGTAAGGCGAAGGCGTAATATCGGGCATTAGAGAGATGACCGGAGTCCGAAAGGCATCCATGGCAAAGAGCGTCAGACCAATAGCCGCCATGAACAGGATCAATGAATTTCCCAGGAAGAAGGGAATCCCAATGAATCCCAGGAAAGCCACCGGCGCACCGGCAATCAGGAACGGTTTACGACGCCCCCACCGGGTCCGGAGCCGGTCGGAGAAAAATCCGATATAGGGCAGAATAAACAGGGCGGCAATATTGTCCAGAGTCATGATGAAACCGGTGGTTCCCGCCCCCAGTCCGAATCCGCGTACACCGGCGGAAGTGCTGAAATCCGGGCGCCCGGCCTGGAGAAAAATGGGGACATAGGCGTTGTAGATCGCCCACAACAGGGATACGCCCATGAATCCGAAACCTAACAGAATGACCTTCCAATAACTGAACCCGTTTCTGGTCTGCATGATAAAACGCCCTCCGTATTTTGCCCTATCAAATTAGACCGATTCATCCTTTTTCCCAACGGTTCACTGGATGTCGATACGTAAGAAGCAATTCATTATGATTAAAATGCGATGAGGGACGGAACGAAAACTTTTCCGATCTTCAATCAGAAATCTATATACAAAGAATTGTTGATTGCAGATTGGTGAATATTGATTGATGATTTACGCACCATCAATAAATATAAATCCCTGTGAAGCATGTAGTTTATTTGTTCAAAGTCCTCGGTCAAAAAAGTGATAAGTA
>JAADFQ010000137.1 GCA_013152835.1 FCB group bacterium | reverse complement strand
AAGTCCAGGGTCAAAAAAGTGATAAGTAATGGATAACGAAAAAACTCTTCCAATCAACAATCATAAATCCTTGTTCGATATTCATCAATCCAAAGTCTTTTGTGACCGGTGACTTTTTCGTTCCACAGCAGAGCCGTGGAACGAGGGGGAACGTACTCTACGGCGTGACCATGGAAAAGGCATTTCTAAACTGGTTTCCGTAGCCCTGAATTAGGGATTGTTTTTCCGTTCCATGGCAGAGCCATGGAACGAGGGGAAAATTAAACCAGGGCTAAATACTAATAAAAAAAATTGTATCCAGCGTGTAATTTCCCACCGTGATTGACCCTTTAATCCGTTCCAGAGAGAAGGAAAGGGGCAGAACCAAACCTCCGATACAGGTATGCCTGCCCGGAGGCTTTTTTTTAGGAGGTCACTATGGCCGCACCGCATCGTGTATTAATGAAGGCCGACGGTATCACCCGTTCCATCACCCGTCTGGCGCATGAAATCCTGGAAAGAAACGACGGACCGGAACATCTCGTTCTGGTAGGAATTCAAACCCGCGGCGTACCCCTGGCGCAGCGGTTACAGGAAAAACTCAGGACCATCACCCAGCTTGAACTTCCCATCGGATCCGTCGATATTACCTTCCACCGGGACGACTATCGCGAACGGTTGGTCGTTCCACAGGTCAAGGGAACCAACCTGCCGGTCAACGTAGACAATCAAACGGTAGTTTTAGCGGATGACGTCCTGTTTACCGGACGAACGGTTCGCGCCGCAATTGATACGATTCTTTCGTACGGACGACCGGCCAGAATTCAGTTGGCTGTCCTGGTAGATCGGGGACATCGGGAACTCCCGATCAAGGCCGATTTCGTAGGAAAAAATTTCCCGACTCACGAAGGGGAACATATTCATGTCCATTTGAAAGAAGTGGATGGTGTGGATGAAGTATTGCTGCTGCGGGAGGAGGATTAACCATGCTGACCCACCGACATTTGCTGGGTCTGGAAGGTTATCCCCGGGAAGATTTGGAAACCATTATTTCCACAGCCTTCAATTTCCGGGAAATCCTGGACCGACCGATTAAAAAAGTCCCTTCGCTGCAGGGAAAGACCATCGTGAACCTTTTTTTTGAAAATTCCACCCGGACCCGAATCAGTTTCGAACTGGCGCAAAAACGGCTCAGCGCCGATACGGTGAATTTTTCCGCATCGACCAGCAGTCTGAAAAAGGGTGAAAGTTTTAAAGACACGGCTCAGAATATCGAAGCCATGAAAATTGATGCGGTTGTCATGCGACACCCGGATCCCGGAGCGCCGGGATTGTTGACCCGGTATATTGACGCCATTGTGATCAACGCCGGTGACGGGACCCATGAACATCCCACGCAAGCCATTCTGGATATGATGAGCCTGAAGGAAAAATTCGGCTATCTGGAAGGATTGAAAGTGGGTATTCTGGGTGACATCTCCCACAGCAGGGTCGCCCTGAGTAATATTTACGGACTGATCACGATGGGCGCCGAGGTTCAGGTGTGCGGACCACCAACACTGATTCCTCCTTTTCTGGAGGAACTGGGCGTTCAGGTGACGTATGACGCGGATGGATTGCTGGACTGGGCCGATGCGGTTAACGTGCTCCGGATACAAATGGAGCGCATGGGGGTCGGATTATTTCCTTCCATTCGGGAATATCGTTCCCGGTTCGGAATCACTGTTGAACGTCTGTCACGGATCAAGAAGGAAGTGGTTATCATGCATCCCGGCCCCATGAATCGGGGAACGGAAATTGACAGCGTTGTGGCGGACGGCGATCAGGCCATAATCCTGGATCAGGTGCTCAACGGGGTCGCCAGCCGAATGGCAATTCTCTTTTTGCTATTGGGCGGACAACCGGTTAATTGAGGAGGGATGTATGAATATTAAGAAATGTCCGACGAAACTAGTGCTAAAAGGGGGAACGGTGGTCAATCCGGCAACCGGATCCTCGGAGCAAATCGATGTTTTTATTAAGAACGGTCGCATCGCTGCTCTGGGTAAGAACACGGCTGATGCTAACGTCGTGGATTGCAGCGGAAAAGTGATCACCGCCGGTTTCTGCGATCCTCACGTCCATTTTCGTGAACCGGGCCGGGAAGACAAGGAAACCCTGGCGACCGGTGCCCGGGCGGCCCTGGCCGGAGGATACACGCGGGTTTGTGCTATGCCGAATACGAACCCACCCCTGGATTCCCCGGAGTCGATTCGCTTTATTGTGGAAAAAGCGGCAAATCTGCCGGTATATATCCACCCCATCGGCGCTTTGACCCGGGGACAAAAGGGGAAAGAGATTACTGAAATGGTGGCCATGGCGGAAGAAGGAGCCGTTGCCTTCAGTGACGATGGGGTGCCGGTGGCCGACGGACAAGTTTTTCGCTTAGCGCTGGAATATGCCCGGTTAACCGACCGTCCGGTAATTAATCATGCTGAAGATCCAGCCATCCGAAAAGCGGGTCTGATCAATGAAGGATTAATAAGTACGCGGCTGGGACTTCCCGGGAATCCGGTGGAGGCGGAAAGTGTTATGGTCTTTCGCGATATCGAATTATGTAAACTGACTTCCGGGCATCTGCACATTCCCCATGTGAGTACGGCGGTGGCAGCGGATCTGATCCGAAATTCGAAGGGCGATTGCAAGCTAACCGCGGAGGTCACACCTCATCATCTTTATTTTAATGACGAAGCGCTCTTATCTTATGACCGAAACCTGAAAGTGGCGCCGCCCATCAGAACCGAGAAAGATCGGCAGGCGTTGATTGCCGCTCTTGCACTGGGAACCATCGACTGCATCGCTACGGATCATGCGCCCCATACGCGGGAAGAAAAAGAGGCAACATTCACGAATGCACCTTTTGGGATGATTGGACTGGAATCGGCATTTGGAGCGGTGAATAAAGTATTACAGGAGGAAGCCGGAATGCCCTTGATCGATATTTTGCGCCTGTTTACCGTCCGGCCCCGACAGGTAATGAATTTTAATATTGATCCGCTTCAAGAAGGTTGTCCGGTGGAAATCACGGTCCTTGATCCGGAGATCGAATGGACGTTCAGGGAAACGGACATTGCGTCCCGGTCCATCAATTCACCTTTTGTGGGACGGAGATTGAAAGGTCAGGTCGTAATGACCCTGTCCAAAGGTTTTATGGCCTCACGGGAGTAAAAGGAAGCCCTACTTCAACAAGACCATTCGAATCGTCCGGACCTGGTTTTCCGTGCTTAACCGACAGAAATAGGTTCCGGTAGCGGCCGGTTTCCCGGACCTGTCCCGGCCGGACCAGGTTACGACATGGGTTCCGGCTGTGCGAAATCCGTTCACCAGCGTCAGAACTTCCCGTCCCAGAATATCGTAAATCACCAGGGAAACATCCGTGTTCCGGTCTAGATCGTAACGAATAGCCGTCCGGGGATTAAAGGGGTTGGGATAATTGGGGTAAAGCGCAATTTCCAGCGGGACAGGAGGTGCTTCATCACCGACGGCTAATTGGTCCGTTTTGCGAATAGCCCGGTAGTTGTCAAAGTAGATGGTCCCCGTGGAAATACCGGCATCGGGGTTGTAAGTCATCTGGAAACTATCGGTGCGCATCGTGCCGTTGAGGACGCCGTCTCCCAGCCAGGTGCCGGTTTCCCCCAGACCCAGGTCCCAGGAAACCAGCCGCCAACCCTTCCAGTTGATTTCAATCCAGGGACTGACTTCATGATAACCGGCGGCGGTGGACGGGAGTCGGTCATCCAGGGCGAAGCGGAAATAGTTGGAACTCCCGTCACCGTAAAGATAGGTTTGTAGTGTATAAGATGTATCAAACTGAACCGCCCGGGGATCGCCGCCAGACAGATAGGTCCGAATCAGCCAATCATTGGCATTCAGATTCCAGGCGTAGTGAAGTTTAGCCGATTTATGGGGTGATGTTCCCGGGAGATAGATGGCGGAGGAAGTGCCGAACGAAGTTTCTGCCAGAATCCCGGTTGTAGAACCGGAACCGGATGGCTGCCACCATTCCGCCACGCCGGTAAATTCGGAAATCACCAGAATGTCGCTGTATTGCAGGGCCTCGGTCTGGAAATCAGTGGAGACAGGCGAATTCATGGCATTGCCCATAATATCCCTGATCGTGGTATC
>JAADFQ010000136.1 GCA_013152835.1 FCB group bacterium | reverse complement strand
GAAATCGCCTGTTGGTTCATCCGGTTTAAAGGGTCCAGCCCCGTATTCCGATTGTATTCGCCGTTGGAATAATAGGAGGCATTTACATTAAAACTTTGATTATGACGCATCTGCTGGCGATGATTCCATTTCACGATATAATCGGTCTTGCGATTCTTCGTTATCTGGGTGATATCATGCTCACCGGAACCCAGTTTCTGTCGCGTTTCCAGGTAGAAATTCCCGGAAAAGCGATACCGTTTTCGATAGGGCGTGCGGGATTTAATCGTCACACCCTGGCGATCGGCGAAGCTAAGTGTTATCCTGGTATCCCAATACGGACTGGAGGCCCAGTAATAACCCAGCCCGTCAATAAATTGCCCCCGGGTAGAGGATTCTCCATAGGAAGGCATAATCCATCCCGAATGCCGCTGACCGCCCTTATTGGGAAATATTGCAAAGGGCAAGCCCAGTACGGGAATCCCGGCGATATAGAGGATCAAAGGCCGGGCCACGACCTTATCGTGTTGAATAAGTTTCATCTCCGAGCTACCGAAATGAAAATGGGGTTCATCCAGATCACAGGTTGTATACACGCTGTTTTCCACAAATAGTGCGTCATTTCCCTGATTCCGGATTTCACGCCCGGTGTAAAACCCGTCCTGAGCCTTCGTCCATCCCTGCAGTACTTTCCCTTGCCGAGACTTCAGGTTATACACCATGGTGTCCCCTTCCATGGGCTCCCGCCCCGCTTCCAACAGGATGGGACGCAGGGCTGGTGCAAGGCTGTCCCCCGGAACCGTGGGATAGGCAAACAGGAGATTCCGGGTCCAGTCCACCAGAATATATCCGGCTTTTAGATTCGTATCTTCATACTTAATCGCTCCCGATCGAAATAAATCGGTTTGCTTCCGGGGAAGATTGTAGCGGATGGATTCCGAAGAATACTTGATCGGTCCTTCCAAATCACCTTGACCGGCATCGGGAGTATAGACCCCTTCCGATCCTCCGATAATGTAAATATCCTTCAATTCCCCGGTGCCGAAGGTCATGATCACCGTATCGCCGGAGGACAGGTTTTTTCCCTGGTAAACCGAATCGTCATAGATATGATAAAGCGTCGTGGCCATTCCTTCCAGGCGGAGGGAATCCAACTGTCCATCCACAAAAAATCCGTTCAAGCGGTTTCCGGTCAGGTCATCGGTGGCCGTAAAAGATTCCCGCACGGCAACCGAATCCGAATCGACGGTCGTTTCCCGGAAACCGTGGGTTTGAGTAGTTACATGGGCACGTTCGGGGATAAACAGGTTTTTGAGTTTGTCCCGGGCATACTCCAGGCGAATTTGTTCCCCTTCGAGGGTTCGGTCGTTATCGACGAGGCGGGGTGTTAGCCGGAGTTCCATAAATTCAGGATCGGGAGAATAATACGCCTCCCCGCAATAGGCCGTACGGTCTTCTTCGGTGATGACCACATTTCCCGAGACCAGATACCGGGCCGCCGTTTCTTCCTCCGGTTTTACATATTCAATCCGATCCGAACGAATATCCTGTTTTTTTTGAATAAAGTGTACGGAACCGGCGGCCACACCGCTATCCAGTTCGGTATAAAACTTTAACGTATCGGCCGTCAGATTATAATCCTCATCCCAGGCATGCGCACGGCCATAGGCGTTGAGCAGATCCTGGGGCGAGTCATAATGCAGGGAATCACAGGTGAGATTCTGACTTCGTTTGGTAACCACCACATTCCCGGTCATAAACCCCTGACCGGTTTTCTCACGGTATTCGGCGCGATCGCACACCACCACCACCGGACCTTTCGTAAAGACCACATTTCCGGTGAGGATCTGAACGGTAATTCCGTTGCGAACAATATTTTCCAGCCGGTCCGCACGCTCCAGCCGTAATCGTTCCTGGCCGCTCGCGGCAAAACTCACCACGGCTAACAAACCTATCAGTAACCGGAATCGATTGACGGACACGGATTACTCCTTGTCAGAACCGAAGCGTTCCGGCCAGATTTTTTGCAGCCGTTCCAAGAGATAAGCTTCCCTACCGCTCCCGTCCGGCTGGTAGAAGCGTTGTTCCTGTCCTTCCGGAAAATAGGACTCGCGAATAAAATGGTCCGGGTGATCGTGGGGATAGCGATAGCCTTTCCCGTAATCCAATGACTTCATCAGCGAAGTGGGCGCATTTCGCAGGTGAAGGGGGACACCGGGAGTTCCGGCGGATTGTATCCGGGATTGAGCGCTCTTGATCGCCATATACGAGGCGTTGGATTTGGGAACGGCGGCCAGATACGTGGTAACCTGGGCCAGAATGATCGCTGCTTCCGGCATACCGATCCTGTGCACCGCCTGAAACCCCGATACCGCCAATGGTAAGGCCTGGGGATCGGCGTTGCCGATATCCTCGGAGGCCAGAATGATGAGGCGCCGGGCAATAAATTCCGGTTTCTCGCCCCCTTCCAGCATTACGGCCAGCCAATAAATGGCCGCGTCCGGATCACTCCCGCGGATAGACTTGATAAAGGCCGAAATGGTATCGTAATGGTAATCGCCGGTTTTATCATAAATCCGGGTGGTATCCTGAAGCGCTTCCCGAACCGTTTCCTCGGATATCCGCTCCTGGTTCAGACTGAGTTTCATTGCCAGTTCCAGAGTATTGAGCATTTTCCGGGCATCACCGCCGGAGGACTGTATCAGAAGCTGACGGGATGTTTCCGGAAGATCAACGGGATGACTCCTAAATATAATATCTTCCTTCATGGTGCGCGTCAGAATGGTATTCAATGCCGCTTCCGTCAGGGCTTTCAGCACCAGAACGCGGCAGCGGGACAGCAAGGGACTGATGACTTCGAAGGACGGGTTTTCCGTCGTGGCGCCAATCAGATACAAGGTGCCATCCTCCACCGCGTGCAGGAGTGCATCCTGCTGAGATTTGCTGAAGCGATGGATTTCATCGATGAATAAAATTGTCTGAATCCCCAAGTCCTGCTTGGTTACGGCGGTTCGAATCACCTCGCGTAAATCCTTAACTCCGCTGGAAACCGCTGACAGTTCGGCAATGAACGCTCCCATACTGTGGGCCAGAATCCGGGCCAGTGTTGTTTTCCCGGTTCCCGGCGGTCCCCAGAATATCAGGGAAACCAATTGCCGTGATTCCACCAGACGGCTGACCAGTTTCCCGTCCCCTACCAAGTGTCCCTGACCGATGAAGTCCTCAATGGTTTTCGGTCGCATCCGGTCGGAAAGGGGCGGGATGTGGGTATTAAACAGTGATTTCGTGGAAGACATTGAGTTCAAATTACCGTCAAGCAAATGTATAACAAAAGCAGTGTTGTTCAGTTCCGAGCCTTGTATTTTCAGCCCCTGAAATGAGGACCTTACTTAAAATTACAATAACTCCCCTGCTCGGAATAGTCGTTTTGACGGTCGTTTTGGCGGTTTTGGCGAGTTGTGAAAAACCAAAGGAAATGACCATGGAAAACGGATTGAAAATTACCGACATTACCGTCGGCGATGGGCTGACGGCCGAAAAACTGGATTTAGTCACCGTGCAATATACCGGGACCCTTGAAGACGGCTCCATTTTTGATTCTTCAAAGAATCCCGGACGGGAACCATTTCGGTTTACCCTGGGCGTGGGTCAGGTAATTTCCGGTTGGGACCAGGGTGTTGCCGGTATGAAAGTAGGCGGTCATCGGAGACTGGTCATTCCTCCGGAATTGGGGTACGGATCCCAGGGCGCCGGGAAAGCGATTCCACCCAATGCGGTTTTGACTTTTGATGTGGAACTGTTAAAGGTCGAAAAATAACGGCGCACCATTAATCCGGCCCGCAACAGTCGTATGATTATACCGGAGACAGGTCCAAGGTCGGGATGCGTGATGCGTGACGGGTAACGTGTGACAAGGCCACTTAAATAATTACTCGTTACTTTTTACGCACCGTGACAGGTGACAGGAAGCAGACGGCAGTTAGCAAAACGGGTAAATTTTAAATCTTCAATTTTGCTTCCAAAGTCCGGAGTAATAACTCAACTGTGATTTTCGGACTACATAAGAAAACGGTTTACGTTACTCAGAGCCACCGAAGGGATTTGAACCCCCGACCCGCGCATTACGAATGCGCTGCTCTACCAGCTGAGCTACGGTGGCATGCAATAAAACC
>JAADFQ010000135.1 GCA_013152835.1 FCB group bacterium | reverse complement strand
ATTTGGAACTCCATCACCGCTTCCGGTATTTCCCGTTTAGTCGCTATTATCATCGCCTGCCGGAAATATACGCCGATGCTCCCTTTCGCGTAGGCCCGAAGAAATCCATTCCGATTACAATTTTGGTGAAAGACGGACATCGCTTTCCGATACAGCTGGAATCAGTACAGATTAGCGTTCAATGCAATTCATCGATGATCAAGAAGACGTTTGATATCAACCGTGATATCGACCAGCCCTGGTTTGAGAAAACATTTTCCATGGAACCGCCGGAGCGAGGTGTTCCGCTGATCATTGCGGTGGAAATGACGGTCAAGAGGCAAAACCGGACCGGAGTAGTTCGGAATCATAATGTGCCCACTTCGTCTCCATTTGATTTTTTCGTAACAGCTGACGACCATAGACTCCCGGGCTCCGATCAATTCTGGTGGGGTGACTTACATTACCACTCCAATTATACCGAGGATTTTGTCGAATTCGGCGCTTCACTCCCTGCTTCGAAAAACGCCTGTTCTGCCCTGGGACTGGATTTTCTAGCAATTACCGATCACTCCTACGACTTGGATGATTTGCCCGGTTCATGGACCGAAACTGACCCCGATTTGAAACGCTGGCAACAATCGCGGGAGGAAATTGCGGAACTCAATGGTTCCGGTTTGCCCCTGCTGATTCCGGGTGAAGAAGTGACTTCACGGAATATGGATGAAAAGAATGTCCACACACTGGTATATAATTTGAATCGGTACATTCCAGGGAGCGGTGATGGCGCCGAACGCTGGCTGCATCGACGCAGCGAATACGCGACCCGGGAAATTGCTTCCGATCTTACGGACAAAGAACTGATTATTGCCGCGCATCCGCGGGTCCGGCCATCGAGACTGGAACAAATCCTATTGAACCGGGGAATTTGGAATTCACCGGACGGTGAATTATCCGGAATTCACGGATATCAAATCCTGAACGGGAGATTCGATAATGCATTCCATGAGGGATTGCGGTATTGGGTCGATCAATTGTTGACCGGGAAGAAAAAATATATTTACGCCGGGAATGATGCTCACGGAAATTTCAACGCTTTTCATCAAATATCGCTACCCATGTGGTCAACCCAAATGCATCGAAATCAAATTCTGGGTCAATGCCGCACAGGCGTCCTGAAAACCTCCCAATTGTCTTTGGACGTACTTTTACACCAATTAAAACAGGGGCGCGCCATCATCACCGACGGACCATCAATTAACATGGAAATTGAAGGTGAAGATACTTGCGCTATCCTGGGCGAAACCTTGAATGGAATAGGGAAACGCATCAAACTGAATACGGAATCTTCACCAACCTGGGGAGAGTTATCCTCCCTTCAGGTGATTCACGGAGTGATCGGCAAGCAGGAGGATATTGTCCTTTCCCGCTCCCTATCCGGTTATCAGAATACAACAATCCTGGATTCCGGTGAACCGTTGAATCAAGGATATTACCGGGCAAAAGTTGTGACCGATAAAAATCGGCAGGCTTTTTCCAATCCTGTCTGGGTAGAATGAAAAAAGCCCCGAAAAATATCGGGGCTTTCCAATCTCAGGTTGCTGCAAGTTAAACGACTTTGTACACCAGCAATCCCACCATCACAATCAGGGAAATGAAAATCAGGGCCACGCCCATATTCCCTTTCTTGATTTCTTCCCATTCCTCAATATCGGTTGACAGCCAGTCAAAGACTTTCAAGGCCACCCCGACACCAAACGCAAAACCGACGGCGGCAACTACGGACCAACCCAATGCACGGGCATAGGATGTGAGAACTCCAGACCAGGAAGTTGGATCTAACATTGTTCCTCCTTAATGTATTTCAATTGTATCTTTAATTTTTTGCATGAATTCCGTGGTTTCAATCTCACCACGGGCCAATTTTTCCACCAAATCTCCATTTGTGGTAGCCGTGACAACCATGGGATGACGTTCCATTGGAACCAGAACGGAAATTTGGACGGTTCCAGGCAACATGGGACTGAAATCAGGTTTTGCTTTCTGCAAGTCCCGCTGTTGCATCACCGCTCGGCCAACGGCGGCAAAACCAATCAACATCGCCATTTCAAAATCGTTTCGACTGCGACTTTTCAGTTCAAGACTGAAAATATCCCCACGGTAGTCCATGGCCGATCGATCAACCGGAATGCGATAAGCCTGACAGGTCAGCTCCACCTTACTGTAAAACGCATAATTCCCATAACCGACCTGGACCAGCAACAGAAAAAGGGAAACTACGGATAATCGTTTCATAAATCGGTGTTCTCTTCTTTCAGTTAGGAGTTATTAAAGGTAAAGTTTACGCGCTCCGTCAGGGCCAGTCAAGAATTATGATCACGGGTAATTCGGAATGTTATCAATTTTCATCAGTTCGCCCTCATTCCATGGCTCTGCCTTGGAATGAGGGACAAAGCATTCACCGTGGAGGAACGCTGCCATTGCTTGGAGCGATGGCAGCGTTTGTTACGAATGATCAAGGTTTCTTCTCCGATCAGTATGTATTCGTTATTCCATAGCACATATTGGGATAAAAACGCCGCTTATGGAGTTCCGGTATGGAAAAGATGTGAATGACCAAGTTATCGTTATTATTTTTATTTCGTCCCTACGGGACGTTGCGGATGGGTTGATTTTAGAGCTATAGATATTCAGCCCCTGACGGGGCTTCCGCACTACCGGATACTGTCACCCTGAGCCTTGTCGAAGGGTGTTCTTCCGGATAAACATTTAGAGTCATACTTCGACAGAGGATGACATTATTTTTCCCCTCGTTCCATGGCTCTGCCTTGGAACGAAAAAGCCGCAAACCGAAAGAGACTTGAGATCGATGAATATCAAACAAGGATTTATGATTGTTGATTGGAAGAGTTTTTTTCGTTGTCTATTACTTATCACTTTTTTGATTTTGGACTTTGGAAAAAACAACTACAGATTTCACCGGGATTCAAATTTAGTGACGGTCCGTAAATCGTCAATCAGTATTCATCAATCTGCAATCAATAATTCTTCCCGGACCGATTAATGAATATCGAACGAGGATTTACGATTGTTGATTCAACTTTATTCCGCCCCTGATGGGGCTTCCGCACCACCGCATAATGTCACCCTGAGCATCGTCGAAGGGTGTTCTTCCCGACATTCATTCAACACGTTACAATTATCAGCAGAATCAAATTGGATTATTCAACGGTCAACCGGGCGGGGCGGAGCAAGAGTCCATAAATTGGCTCCTTCTTCCTGAGCCACCCGGGTAAGAATAACAGCCGCAAACAAGTAAAAGGGGATTCCCCAAAGCATCGTCACCCAGAGACTTCCGGAATAACCGATGATCAGGAGGCAGGTTATATCCCGGGCCGCATCATACCACTGGTGAAGCCAACCCAATAACGGGATACTGCGGGTTTTATACCATACCCACCCGAAGAGGGAACCAAAGATGGCATTCGAGACGACCAATTGGAATAGTATGACCAGTGATTTCAATACAAAAACACCGATTGTTTCTTCTCCGCTTCCGATTTTCACAATCAAAGGACCGGCCAGGACCGGGTAATGCCAAAACCCACGCAAGGCACCAGCGACCACCAGTGCCCGACTCTTCCCGATCCGGGGAGCCAACCGGGGAAGCAACCAGGCCGTCCAACCCAGTTCTTCGCCCATCCCGGAGATCCAGCCCACCGTTAAACTACCGATGATCACGATCCAGGCCCATGGTTCGATGGGATTTAATACATAATACTTATCAATCATGAGCCACCCGATAACCCCAGGGACAACCCAAAGAGCAATCATACTCAACGCACTCCAGATATAATAACGACGATGACTCCAATGCCATTCAGGCCGGGATTCGTGATACATCCACTTCCAAAGAACCAGGGCGGCAATTCCCGGACCTAACATAGCCAGCATATGCCCGAATAATGCTACGAGCCACCCTTCCCCATAATGTTTGAGACTAAAGGCTTGTGGAATCCACCAGGCATCAAGAATAAAAAAGAAGGGCCAGGAATAAAGCAGTGCGATTCCCATGAAAAGGACAATTGACCGGGATGATTTCCTGATCTTCATTCAGTTGTCAGCAGGATGGCAAAGTGATACACTTTCATTATGGGAATTTAATCCTAAAATCGGATGA
>JAADFQ010000134.1 GCA_013152835.1 FCB group bacterium | reverse complement strand
GGAACTTCTAATGGGGGTGTCTTCCGTAGTGTTAATGGTGGGAATAGTTGGGAGGCCATTAATGCGGGACTTCCATCCAAGTATATTTACGTTTTAATAATTGACACCAACGATGATATCTATGTTGGATGCTTAAAGGGGATATACCGATCCGACAATAACGGCAACTCATGGCAAAAGGTCAATAGCGGAGTGGATTGGACCCAGGGAATATCGTTTGCAAGAGATTCCAGGGAATTTATATATGTAGGTACCAGTGGGTTGGGAGTCTATCGTAGTGCAAAATCCATGTTTAACAATGTGTTTGAGCAACAGGGTATTGTAACATCATTTATCCTTCATAAAAACTATCCCAACCCCTTCAACCCCGTCACCACGATCCAGTACGAACTGCCGGTGCGCAGTCATGTGAATCTGACCGTCCACGATATCCTTGGCAGAAAGATGGCTGTTTTAGTTGACGATGACCAGGGGCCGGGAGCCAGGAAAGTCCAGTGGAATGCCACCGGTGTTCCCAGCGGGATATATTTTGTGCGGATGATTGCCGGAGACTTCCGGCAGGTGCAGAAGGTGATGGTGTTGAAGTGAAGAAGTTTGTATTTGCCGTGTTAATTCCGTTATTCCTGAGTGCAACAGATCAGGATGCTATCTTTATTCAGGGTGGCTCTATCCTCGAAAGAAATTATTCATTATCAGGGGGTATTACCGATACTTTGGGCTACCCAGCTTCCTACGGCGGTCAGTTTATAATGTCGCCCGGGGATGCCATGCTTATGGTCTATCAAATGCCCTATGATGGTGTATTAAAGGGGGTAAATATTCCAATCTATAAGTGGGGAACGGGTGATCAGCAATTAACAATTTCAATTCACCGGTTGACATATCCCAATGGGGCCGATGGCACTCCATATTCTTTAGAGACTGTCGATAGAGATGGCTGGATAGGTGGGTATGATATGGATACAAATGGATGGGTAACAATATCTGGGACGAATTATACTGATCCGGGGACAGAGGGCATTTGTAAACCGTCGACGCAGGTCGCCAGCAATGCTGCTGATCCATTGTTGGCCTCATCCATTGGATATGGGCCACCGGATGCGGTCTCCCAAGGGTTGATCTGGCCTGACGGATTTACAGCCGCTATCCTGAACCCCACTAATTTCGGTGACTTTGCCAGTGACGGGGAAGTGGACCACTGGATCAACCTAGCGGACTTCGGTACGGAACCGGAATTGAGCACGGGAGATTGGGTGGGTATACTAGTGGCCTTCACTGGTGAAGGTGGGGGAGATGAAGAATCCACAGGGTTTTTCTATACCGAGGGAAGAAATCTTGTTGATCCCTGGCGGTTTATGAAGTTTTATTCAGAATGCAATGGCACTTCAGGAAACGGTGGTTGGCATATACGTCACTGGATCATCATGTGGGAATTAGCAGTTGAGGTAACGAGCGATCGTGGACCAATTATTCGTGATATAACGCCCCTATATTCTTCTGCGGACACTACTGAAAAGGATGTAACAACTACCATCACCGATGATAACCCGTCGGGAGGGAATGCCGGTGTCGCTGAGGCGCAAATAATCTATTGGGTTAATCCGGGATACGGCGAGGGAGATACCGTTGCTATGACCTTGGAATCCGGGACCGTACTGGAGGGAATATGGAGGGGGACCATACCGGGGCAATCTCCAGGGACTGATGTTGAGTGGTTAATTCGAGCGTTGGATATTAATAATATTGAAACCAAATCACTGAAATATGCTTATTCGGTAATTGGGTATCAGAGCAAAGACTGCCTAGTCATAGATAATAGTATTACTACTTATGGTGAGTGGGTAATGCAGCCAAACATGTTTGGCGAATGGAGTCCATGTGATTGGTGGTTTCTTTCATCCTATGGACCTGTAGATTTGTCATTACTGCAAAATTATAACAAAGTAATTGAGTTTACCGCCGGTGGCCCGGTAATGAGTGTGAAGGACACGATAAGTAAATGGTGGCAGCAGGGTAATAAACGCTATATTTTAACAGGCGATGAGGTTTTGAATTCTGGCTCCAGCGGAAGACTGTATTCATCAGGTTCTTTTGAGTACGATGTGCTGGGAATTTCACGTTTTACCGCGGACATAAATTATAGCAAATCTGGAGACGAGGAAGGTGTTACGAGAATAATTGCGGTCGATGGTGATATGATCTCAGGGGATCTTTTCGTGTTTCTTGAAGACACATTGGAATTGAATTACGATCCCAATTATGAGCTTGGTTTGAATAATTGGATTGATGGGATCATAGAATACAGTGATGAAATTCAAGTATCTATTCCTTTCTATGCAGTCACGGGGATCCTTGATACATTTGGTTTCCCAACGGGTCAGGATACAATGCCGACGGCGGTGTACCATGTGGGAATCAACGGGAGTAAAACGGCTTTTTTTGCATTTGATCCATTTGCTTTAAATACCTCACCGAATTACCATTGGGTTGGCGGCAGCGACTTAAATCCGATCGTTAAAGCTATCCGTTGGATGGAATCGGATTCATCTAATCTTTCACCTCAGATTGCAACTGTGATTGATATTTCCGAACACCGCGATACAGAAGAAACCGGTCCATTTCTATTGCTGTTCCGAATTCAACCCATACAAGGATGGGAACTTGGAAACAGCCCATTCTGGCTTTATTATAATACCGATACTGTCAACGATTCACTTCCATTAGTAACCATTAATTATGAAGATTTACTCACCTATGCCTGTTGGGTACCGGAGTTTCCCGGCATCACAGGTACAACGGAATTACGGTACTATCTTACGATCTATGCCAGCGATGGAACCAGAATGTTATGGCCGCCCGGTGCTCCGGAAGAGACTGCCCGATTTCTATTCGGCCCGGATACAGTGGCACCTCAAATATTGGAACTACGGACTTTACACAACGTCCATTATCAAATTCCCTATGAACAACGAGTGAACGTTACTGTCACGGATGATCGCTTCGGGACTGAATCTATCCTGCAGTGGCAGGTCAATAATGACTCGATTTACACTCTGCCTATGAAAGCTTATGATTCCACAGGTATTCACTATACCACCACCTTGAGTGGATCGACGTTAATGCTGGGTGACACAATTACATATTGGGTTGAAGCAAAAGACCTCAGTCAAAACCAGAATGTAGCCATCTCCGAAAAGAAGAGTTTCATTGCCCAGAATAAACTTATTATTGGGAACTGGGATACGTATTGGGAGGATTATGAAGCCGAAGGAAAAATTCACTCGTGGGATATCTGGGATCATGGAGAGCTTACCACACTTGAAGATAAAAAATTAGTCTTGCTTCCATATGACTATGAATTTTCCGATACATGCTTATACTTGAAACCCATTGATCTACGCTATGTTGATGTAGCAGGGCTGATAATCAATATGATATATGAGTTTGAAAGAAAGATCAATTTTGGATATGTAGAGTTTTCTGTAGACGGCCTAGAATGGGATATTTTGAAAACCATAACGGGCGACTCTGTCAACCATGAAGTCCGGATCAGTCTAATGGATTACATCCATCGAAAGGATCTCAGACTGCGATTCCGAGCCGATAAGCGAGGTGCAGGCAATTTTTACTGGGAAATGGATGATATAATCCTGCATTCTGACTCTACTTTATTGACGGCAATTGATGGTTACATAGTTCCTGTTGAATATACCCTACACCCCAATTACCCCAACCCCTTCAATCCCGTCACCACGATCCGGTACGAACTACCGGTGCGCAGTCATGTGAATCTGATCGTCTACGATATCCTTGGCCGGGAAGTGGCTGTGTTGGTTGACGGGGATCAGGGGCCGGGAGCCAGGAAGGTCCGGTGGAATGCCACCGGTATTCCCAGCGGGATATATTTTGTGCGGATGGTGGCGGGAGACTTCCGGCAGGTGCGGAAGGTGATGATATTGAAGTGACTTTTTCTTCGGCTCTTTTGAATCAGGAAGTAATCATGCGCAAAGTCATGCTTTCGCGACCGATACCGGGATGTCAACAAGGAGAACCGTCCCCTGCTTCGGTTTTGACTTCAGGCGCAAATGGCCCCCCACAATCCGTACCCGTTCACTGATACCCTGCAACCCCAATCCTCGCTCCTCAGGTTTTTTCTTGAGCAGGTTCCGGGGATTAAATCCTTTCCCGTCGTCGGAAATACTGAAGAAGACTTTCCCCCGTTTCATTTCAATATGAA